>DATMWF010000160.1:0-9788 GCA_035562675.1 Arenimonas sp.
GGATCAGATTTCCAGCGAGGCCAGGTCGCCTTTGGTTTCCAGCCATTGCTTGCGGTCCGGCGCGCGTTTCTTGGACAGCAGCATGTCCATCAGTGAATCGGTTTCGACGGCGTCATCGACGGTCAGCTGCACCAGCCGGCGGGTGTCGGGATGCACGGTCGATTCGCGCAGCTGCGAAGGGTTCATTTCACCCAGGCCCTTGAAGCGCATGACGTTGACTTGGCCCTTGATCTTGTCGCGCTCGATGCGGTCGAGCAGGATGCGTTTTTCCTCTTCATCCAGCGCATAGAACACCTGCTTGCCCACGTCGACGCGGAACAGCGGCGGCATCGCCACGAAAATATGTCCGGCATTGACCAATGACGGAAAATGCTTGAGGAACAGGGCCGACAGCAGGGTGGCGATGTGCAGGCCGTCGGAATCGGCATCGGCCAGGATGATGATCTTGCCGTAGCGCAGGCCCTCGATGTTCTGTACGCCCGGATCGCAGCCGATTGCCACCGCCAGGTCATGCACTTCGTTCGAGGCCAGCACGCCGGAACTGGCCACTTCCCAGGTGTTCAGGATCTTGCCGCGCAGCGGCAGGATGGCCTGGAATTCCTTGTTGCGCGCCTGTCTGGCCGAGCCACCGGCGGAGTCGCCTTCGACCAGGAACAGCTCGGTGCGCGACAGGTCCTGCGAGGTGCAGTCGGCCAGCTTGCCGGGCAGGGCGGGGCCGGACGTGATCTTCTTGCGCACCACCTGTTTTTCGGTTTTCAGGCGCGCGGCGGCGCGGTCGATGGCCAGCTGGGCGATGGCGGTGCCGGCCTCGACGTGTTGGTTAAGCCACAGCGAAAAGGCGTCGTGCGAGGCCGATTCGATGAACGCGGCGGCCTGCCGCGAGCTCAGCCGCTCCTTGGTCTGCCCGGAAAACTGCGGGTCGGTCATTTTCAGCGACAGCACATAGCTGACCCGGTCCCAGACATCTTCCGGGGCCAGCTTCACGCCACGCGGCAGCAGGCTGCGGAAATCGCAGAATTCGCGCAGGGCATCGGTCAGGCCGGAGCGCAGGCCGTTGACGTGCGTGCCGCCTTGGGCGGTGGGGATCAGGTTGACATAGCTTTCCTGCACCAGTTCGCCGTCCGGCAGCCAGGCCAAGGCCCAGTCGACCACTTCGCTTTCCTTGTCGAGGTGGCCGGTGAACAGTTCGGCCGGCAACAGCTCACGGCCCTGCAGTTCGCCGTGCAGGTAATCGGGCAGGCCGTTTTCGTAAAACCACTGGTTGCGTTCGCCGCTGCTTTCGTCCCACAGCGAAACGTTCAGGCCGGGGCACAGCACGGCCTTGGCGCGCAGCAGGTGGCGCAGGGCCTTGATCGCGAACTTGTTGGTGTCGAAATACTTGGCGTCCGGCCAGAAACGCACCCGGGTGCCGGTGTTGCGCTTGCCGACGCTGCCGATGGTCTCCAGCGCCGAGGAGCGGAAGCCGTCCTGGAATTCCATGCGGTATTCGCTGCCGTCGCGCTTGATGGCGACCTCGACTTTCCTGGACAGCGCGTTGACCACCGACACGCCGACGCCGTGCAGGCCGCCGGAGAAGGTGTAGTTCTTGTTGCTGAACTTGCCGCCGGCGTGCAGGCGGGTCAGGATCAGCTCGACGCCGGGAATGCCTTCCTCGGGGTGGATGTCGACCGGCATGCCGCGGCCGTCGTCGATGACCTCGCAGCTGCCGTCGGCGTAAAGGTTGACCTCGATGGACTTGGCGTGCCCGGCCAGGGCCTCGTCGATGCCGTTGTCGATGACTTCCTGGGCCAGGTGGTTCGGGCGGGTGGTGTCGGTGTACATGCCCGGACGGCGTTTGACCGGATCGAGACCGGACAGTACTTCAATATCGGCGGCGTTGTAGCGTGTATTCATGGATAGGCTGTGCTGATTTGTCTGTGTTCAGAATGCAATCTACGCGGATTTAGGTCAAGCGGTCATTTAAAAGGTGCGTTTTGGCGCGCAAGTCGGTAAAATGGTGCTTTCCAACGCCACTATTTCCCATGACGCGTCTAATCTTCGTAACCGGCGGTGTGGTCTCCTCCCTGGGCAAAGGCATCGCTGCCGCTTCCCTGGCGGCCATCCTTGAATCCCGTGGCCTCAAAATCACCATGATGAAGCTCGATCCCTACTTGAACGTGGATCCGGGCACCATGTCCCCGTTCCAGCACGGCGAAGTCTACGTGACCGACGACGGCGCCGAGACCGATCTCGACCTCGGGCACTACGAGCGCTTCGTGCGCACGCATCTGACCCGCAGGAATTCGATTACCACCGGCCGCATCTACGAGAACGTGATCCGCAAGGAACGCCGCGGCGAATACCTGGGCGGCACCGTGCAGGTCATTCCGCACGTCACCGACGAGATCAAGCAGGCCATCTACGCCGCCACCGAAGGCTTTGACGTCGGCCTGGTGGAAATCGGCGGCACGGTCGGCGACATCGAGTCGCTGCCGTTCCTGGAAGCGATCCGCCAGATCCGCAGCGAGCGCGGCCCGGACAAGGCCATCTTCATGCACCTGACACTGGTGCCTTACATCGCGGCCGCCGGCGAGCTGAAAACCAAGCCCACCCAGCACTCGGTCAAGGAACTGCGCTCAATCGGCATCCAGCCCGACATCCTGCTGTGCCGCAGCGAACAGCCGCTGCCGGAAAGCGACCGTCGCAAGATCGCCCTGTTCACCAACGTTGCGGAAGAGGCGGTGATCAGCTGCCTGGACGTGGACACCATCTACAAACTGCCGCTGTGGCTGCATGCCCAGGGCCTGGATGCCATAGTCATCAACCGCCTGCGCCTGGAAAACGAGGTCGGGCCCGCCGACCTGAGCGAATGGCAGGACGTGGTCGATGCCGTCGAGCATCCCGTCGATGAGGTCACCATCGCGGTGGTCGGCAAATACGTCGACCATCAGGACGCCTACAAATCCATCGGCGAAGCGCTGCGTCACGGCGGCCTGCGCCAGCGCACCCGCGTGCGCCTGAAATGGCTGGAATCCGAGCAGATCGAAACCGAAGGCACCGGCGTGCTCGCCGATGTCGACGGCATCCTGGTGCCCGGCGGCTTCGGCGACCGTGGCTTCGAAGGCAAGGTGCAGACCTCGCAGTACGCACGCGAGAACAACATCCCGTATTTCGGCATCTGCTACGGCATGCAGGCGGCGGTGGTCGACGTGTTGCGCCACCGGGGCGGCCTGCCAGGCGCCAACACCACCGAAATCGACCGCAACTGCGCCGACCCGGCCATCGCCCTGATCACCGAGTGGAGCACCGCCAGCGGCAAGATCGAGCGCCGCAGCGCCGACTCCGATCTGGGCGGCACCATGCGCCTTGGCCTGCAGGAATGCCGCCTGAAGCCGGGCACGCTGGCGCACGCCCTGTATGGCAAGGACGTGGTGGCCGAGCGCCACCGCCACCGTTACGAATTCAACAATGCCTACCGCGACGCCCTGGAAAACGCCGGCATGACCATCTCCGCGCAATCCATGGACGGCCTGCTGGTGGAAATGGTCGAACTGCCCGATCACCCGTGGTTCCTGGCCTGCCAGGCGCACCCGGAGTTCCTGTCGACCCCGCGTTACGGCCACCCGCTGTTCAGCGGCTTCATCGCGGCGGCGCGCCGGAAAAAATCCGGTCTTCCCAACCAAGGATCCTGAATCATGAAACTCTGCGGCTTCGATGTCGGCTTGGACCATCGCTTTTTCCTGATCGCCGGCCCGTGCGTGATCGAGTCCCTGCAGCTGCAGATCGATACCGCCGGCGCACTGAAGGAAATCACCACCAAGCTCGGTATCCCGTTCATCTTCAAATCGAGCTTCGATAAGGCCAACCGCACCTCCGGCACCAGCTTCCGCGGCCCGGGCCTGGAAGAAGGGCTCAAGGTGCTTGCTGAAGTGAAGCGCCAGCTTGGGGTGCCGGTGCTCACCGACGTGCACGAATACACGCCGATGGAAGAGGTGGCCAGCGTGGTCGACGTACTGCAGACCCCGGCGTTCCTGTGCCGGCAGACCGATTTCATCCAGAAAGTCGCCAGCGTCGGCCGGCCGGTCAACATCAAGAAAGGCCAGTTCCTGTCGCCCTGGGAAATGAAGCATGTGGCCGCCAAGGCGTTGGCCACCGGCAACCAGCAGATCATGGTCTGCGAGCGCGGCGCCAGCTTCGGCTACAACAATCTGGTGTCCGACATGCGCTCCTTGAGTGTGATGCGCGACACCGGCTGCCCGGTGGTGTTCGACGCCACGCATTCGGTGCAGCTGCCCGGCGGCATGGACGGCAAGTCCGGCGGCCAGCGCCAGTTCGTGCCGGTGCTGTCGCGCGCGGCCATGGCGGTCGGCATCGCCGGCATTTTCATGGAAACCCATCCGGATCCCGACAAAGCCCTGTCCGACGGTCCGAATGCCTGGCCGCTGGGTAAAATGCAGGCCTTGCTGGAAAACCTGATCGCCTTCGACGAAGCCGCCAAACGCGGCGGTTTCATTGAAGACCAACTTTAATCTTTAGAGAACACACATGAGCCAGATCAGCAAAATCATCGCCCGCGAAATCCTCGATAGCCGCGGCAACCCGACGCTTGAAGCCGAAGTGACCTTGTCCAGCGGCCATGTCGGCCGCGCCGCCGTGCCCTCGGGTGCGTCCACCGGCTCGAAAGAAGCCATCGAGCTGCGCGACGGCGACAAGACCCGCTATATGGGCAAAGGCGTGAAAAAAGCCGTTGAGAACGTCAACGGCGAAATCGCCAAGGCCCTGCAGGGTTTTGATGTGTTCGACCAAGCCGGCCTCGACCAGCGCCTGATCGACCTGGACGGCACCGAGAACAAGGCGCGCCTCGGCGCCAATGCCCTGCTCGGCGTCTCGCTGGCGAACGCCCATGCCGCCGCCGCCGCCAAAGGACAGGCCCTGTGGCAGTATCTGGCCGATGGCCGCGACGTGTCGCTGCCGGTGCCGATGATGAACATCATCAACGGTGGCGCGCACGCCGACAACAACGTCGACATGCAGGAATTCATGGTGCTGCCGGTCGGATTCGATTCGTTCGCCGAATCGCTGCGCGCCGGCACTGAAATCTTCCACAGCCTGAAGTCGGTATTGAAAGGCCGTGGCCTGGGTACCTCGGTCGGCGATGAGGGCGGCTTCGCGCCGGATCTGCGTTCCAACGAGGAAGCGCTGGAAACCATCCTGGAAGCCATCGCCAAGGCCGGTTACACCGCCGGTGACGACATCCTGCTCGGACTCGACGTAGCCAGCACCGAGTTCTTCGAAAACGGCAAATACAACCTGGTCGGCGAAGGCAAGCGCCTGAACTCGGAGCAATTCTCCGAATTCCTGACCGGCTGGGCGCGCCAATACCCGATCATCACCATCGAAGACGGCATGGCCGAAGACGATTGGGCCGGCTGGAAGATGCTGACGCAATCGCTCGGCGGCAAAGTGCAGTTGGTCGGCGACGACCTGTTCGTGACCAATCCGAAGATCTTCCAGGACGGCATCGACCAGCAGGTCGCCAACGCCATCCTGATCAAGGTCAACCAGATCGGCACACTCAGCGAGACCCTGCGGGCCATCGCCATGGCCGACGCCAACCGCTATGCCGCGATCGTGTCGCACCGGTCGGGTGAAACCGAGGACACCACCATCGCCGACATCGCGGTGGCCACCACCGCCACCCAGATCAAGACCGGCTCACTGTGCCGTTCCGACCGCGTGGCCAAGTACAACCAGCTGCTGCGCATCGAGCAGGCCCTGGGCGCCAAGGCGCGCTATGCCGGCCGCGGCGCGTTTGTGAGCCTCAACACCTAATCCGTGGACAGCCTGACCCGACGCTTTTGGCCTTACGTACTGCTCATCGTCCTGATGGCGGTGCTGCTGTCCAAGCTCTGGTTCGGGCAAGGCAACTGGCGGCAGGTCGAGGACCTGCGCGCGCAGGTCGCCGCACAGAAAAAGGAAAACGACGAACTGCTGCGCCGCAACAAAGCGCTGGCGGCGGAAGTCAAAGACCTCAAGTCCGGCGTGGAGGCGGTGGAAGAGCGCGCGCGCAATGAAATGGGCATGATCAAGCCCGGTGAAACCTTTTACCGGGTCGTCGATTCCGAACGCAAGCTGAGCGTCGAACCTGCTGAGAACGGAGAATCGCCATGATCTGGGCCATCATTCCCGCCGCCGGTAACGGCTCGCGCTCCGGCGCCGGAATCCCCAAGCAATATCGGCCGCTGCTCGGCAAGCCGATGATCGAATACAGCCTGGATGTGCTGGCGCAGCACCCCGACATCGACGGCATCATCCTGGCCTTGGCCGAGGATGACGCCCGCTGGCTGCACATCCGCCAATGGCGCAACACCCCGCTGCGCACCTGCATCGGCGGCATGCGGCGCAGCGACAGCGTATTGGCCGCCATCAACGCGCTGGACGACGTGGTGCATAACGACACCTGGTTGCTGGTGCATGACGCAGCCAGGCCCTGCCTGCGCGCCGAGGACCTGAACCGCCTGATCGAGGCCGCCTGCGTGCATCCGGTCGGCGGCCTGCTGGCCGGACACATGAAAGATACCGTCAAGCGCGGCGACGCCGACCGTCAGGTGGAAGGCACGCTCGACCGAAGCGCCCTGTGGCGCGCGTTCACGCCGCAGCTGTTTCCGGCCCGTAGCCTGAAACGCGCCCTGCAGCACGCGCTGCAGGAGCATGCCGAAATCACCGACGAAAGCAGCGCCATGGAGCGTCTCGGCCTGTCGCCTTTGCTGGTGGATGGCGCCGACGACAACATCAAAGTGACCGTGCCGGAAGACTTCGCGTTCGCCGAAGCCATCCTGCGCGCCAGGCTCGGCCTGTGATGCGCATCGGCAGCGGATTCGACGTGCATGCCTTCACCGCCGGTGATGCCGTCACGCTCGGCGGCGTGCGCATCGCGCACAGCCATGGCCTGCTGGCGCACTCCGACGGCGATGTGCTGATCCACGCGCTGTGCGACGCCTTGCTGGGTGCGCTGGCGCTCGGCGACATCGGCGTGCATTTCCCGCCCGACGACCTGCGCTGGAAAGACGCCGACAGCGCCGACCTGCTGGCGCAGTGCATGCGGCTGGTGCGCGGCAGAGGCTTCGAGCTCGGCAATGCCGACATGACCGTGGTCTGCGAAGCGCCGAAGATCAATCCGCACGTGCCGGCCATGCGCGCGCGGCTGGCCGCTGTGATGCAGGTCGATACAGACCGGCTGTCGGTCAAAGCCACCACCACCGAAAAACTCGGCTTCACCGGCCGCGGCGAGGGCATCGCCGCCCAGGCCACGGTCCTTCTGGAAAAAAAATGAACCTTCCCCGTGCCTTGAACGCGCCGCTTTTCAGCGGGCGCATCCGCAGCGTCCCCGAAGACTTCGTGGTCGAGGAGCTGCCCGGCTTCGAAGCGACCGGCGAGGGCGAGCACCTGCTGCTGACCATCCGCAAACGCGGCATGAACACCGCGTTCTGTGCGCAGAACATCGCACGCTGGGCCGGCATCGACGAACGGGATGTGTCCTACGCCGGCATGAAAGACCGGCATGCGCTGACCACTCAGCGCTTCTCCGTGCGTCTGCCCAAGAAAACGGCGCCGGATGTCACGTTGCTGAATAATGAGGAATGCCAGGTTCTGGATGCCGTCTGGCATAACCGAAAGCTGGCGCGCGGCGCCTTGGCCGGCAACCGCTTCACGCTGACCTTGCGCGAACTGGTCGGCGCGCGTGATGCGCTCGAACAGGCCTTGCAAGGCATCCAGGCGCAGGGCGTGCCGAATTATTTCGGCGAGCAGCGTTTCGGCATGGAGCAGGCCAACGTCGGCAAGGCGCTCGGTATGTTCGAAGGCCGGCGCGTCGATCGTGCCAAGCGCTCGATCTATCTCTCCGCGGCACGGTCATACCTGTTCAACCTGCTGCTGGCCGAGCGCGTGACGCAGGGCAGCTGGAACGTACCGCTGGACGGCGACGTATGGATGCTGGAGGGCACCAAAAGCATCTTCGGCCCTGAGCCGCTGAACGACGACATCCGCGCGCGTTGCGCCGCCATGGATATCCATCCGACCGGACCGATGTGGGGCGCCGGCGAACTGCGCAGCCAAGCTGCCGTGCTGGCGTTGGAATCGCAGTTGCCGATTCAGCAGCCGGAGCTGTGCAAAGGATTGGAGAAGGCCGACCTGCGCCAGGAACGCCGTGCGTTGCGTCTGCTGGCGAAAAACCTGTCCTGGCAGTTTCCGGCCGACGATGTGCTGCAGCTGAGCTTCGAATTGCCGCCGGGCGCTTACGCCACCTCGATCCTGGCCGAGCTCGGCGAGTTCGCTTAAGCGGTGGAAACACCGAACAGGCTGCCCACCAGATAGGTCGCGGCCATTGCCAACACGCCCCAGAACAGCACCCGCGACGCACCTTTAAATACGCCGGCGCCGCCGGTCTGGGCCGCCACGCCGCCGAGCACGGCAAGGAACAGCGCGGTGCTGCCGGCCACGGTCCAGATCATCAGATCCGAAGGCATCAGCCAGGCCACAGTCAGCGGAAGCACCGCACCAACCGCGAAGCTGGCGGCGGAAGACAGCGCTGCCTGCACCGGGCGGGCGCTGAAATTCGGATTGATGCCGAGTTCGTCGCGGGCGTGCGATCCGAGCGCATCATGCGCGGTCAGCTGCACGGCGACCTGCTTGGCCAAATCCGCCGTCAGGCCGCGGTGCACGTAAATCGCTGTCAGTTCCTTGAGCTCACCATCAGGATCGTTGGCCAGCTCGTGGGTTTCCTTGGCGATATCGGCTTTTTCGGTGTCGGCCTGCGAATGCACCGACACGTATTCTCCGGCCGCCATCGACATCGCACCGGCCACCAGGCCGGCCACACCGGCGACCATGATGGCTTTCTGTTCGCCGCCTGCGGCGGCCACGCCGAGGATCAGGCTGGCGGTCGATACGATGCCGTCGTTGGCGCCGAGTACGGCGGCGCGCAGCCAGCTGATGTGTTGTGTTTTATGGCGTTCGGCTTGACGGTGGGGCATATCGGTCTCCAGGATTACTCGAGCAATGCTAACACGGCGCCGGTGCCGCCCTGGTTCTGCGGCGCCGAGCAATAGGCCAGCACGCGGCCCTGATGGCGCAGGATCCGGTCAACCACGTTATGCAGCACCGGGCCGGCTTCGGAACGGGTCCCTTTGCCGTGGATGATTCGGATGCAATGCAGGCGTTCCTTGTACACATCGGCCAGGAACTGCTTCAGATGACGCTCTGCCGGTGCGGCCAGCATGCCGTGCAGGTCGAATTCGGCATCGACGCGGATGCCGCCGGATTTCAGCTGGCGCATCATCCGGTTGTTGATCTTCGGACCTTGGTAGAACAGCGGTTCGTTGCCGTGCAGCTGCGCATCGATGGCCGACACGCGCTTGGACTGGGCCAGCGCTTCGATCTCGTCGCGCTCGAACATGCGCGCACGCGGCTTCGGCTTGGCTTTGCCCAGCCTGCTTTCGGTATGCCGGTGCACGATGACCGGGCCAATGGCTTCGCGGAACAGTTCGCTGTCTTCGGGGGCGATGGGCGGCGGGCCGGGCTTTTTGCTCATGGCGTTCGGACTTCCCGGCGCATCATGCCGCCCGCGGATGTACTTCCGAATCGAGCCGGTCGCCCAGAAGGGCTTCCGCAACTTCCAATTCGAAATGCGACTGCAGGTTCAGCCAGGATTGCGGGTGCACCCCGAAGTAGCGGCCGAGGCGGAGCGCCGTGTCAGCGGTGAGTGAACGCTTGCCGTGTACGATCTCGTTAATGCGCCGCGCAGGAACGCC
>DATMWF010000161.1:0-12357 GCA_035562675.1 Arenimonas sp.
TGAACCGGATGGGCACGGCGCTAGAAATCGCCGATACCGTGGTCTGGCTGTGTTCGACGCAGGCCGGCTTCGTCACCGGCCAGGCGCTGGCGGTGGACGGAGGGCTGGTCGCGCGCTGAGCCGATACGGTTTCGCCGAAAACGAAAAACCCCGCCTTGGCGGGGTTTTTCATCATGCCGGATGACCGTTACGGACGGGCGTTGAGCTCTTCCTCGTCGCGCGCCTTGGGCATCAGATCCTGCTTGGTGACGCCCATCATCAATAGCAGCGGGCTGGCCACGAAAATCGACGACAGGGTGCCGATGATGATGCCGAGGATCTGCGAGATGGCCATGCCCTGCAGCGAATCGCCGCCGTAGAAGTACAGGGCCAACACGGTCAGCAACGCCACGAACGAAGTGATGATGGTGCGCGACAGGGTCTGGTTGACCGAGCGGTTCATCACCTCAAACGGCGACAGCTTGTGCAGGTTGCGGAAATTTTCCCGTATGCGGTCGAACACCACGATGGTATCGTTGATCGAGTAGCCCATGACCGACAACACGCCGGCCAGCACGGCCAGGTCGAACTCGTGGCCGCTGAACGCGAACCAGCCGGCGACCAGTATCACGTCGTGCATGGTGGCGATGATGGCGGCCACCGCGAACTTGAACTCGAAGCGCACCCAGACATAGGCCAGGAAGCCGATCACCACGAACACCACGGCCAGGATGCCGTTCTCGGCCAGCTCCTTGCCGACCTGAGGACCGACATAGTAATAGTCGCGCAGCGTGCCGGGGTTGTCCGCGGTCTGCACCACGGCCAGGACATCGGAGCCGTTGTGGCGGGCGCCGTCTTTCTGGACCTGCATGCGGATCACCACATCGTTGGCCGAGCCGATGACGCGGACCTGGGCGCCCTTGTAACCGGCCGCCTCCAGCTTTTCGCGCATCTGGCCGACGTCCGCCGCCTTGCTGAACTGGATTTCGGTTTCGTTGCCGCCGGTGAAATCGAGCGCGAAATTGAAGCCTTTGAACACCATGGCGCCGAGCGCGGCGAACATCAGGATGGCGGCGATCGCCAGCGAGAAGTGGCGCATGCGCATGAAATTGAAATTGCTATTGGATGGGAAAAGTTCCACTGGTTCAGCTCCGTACGGTCAGACCGAGACTTTCGTCAGCTTGCGCCGGCGACCGTAGATCAGGGTGGCGATGGCGCGTGACACGGTCACTGCGGTGAACATCGAGGTCAGGATGCCGATGATGAGCGTGATGCCGAAACCGCGGATCGGACCGGAGCCGAAGGCCGCCATCGCGATGCCGCCCAGCAGGGCCGTCAGGTTGGCGTCGACGATGGTGCCGCTGGCTTTGTCGTAGCCGGCCGCGATGCTGGCCAACGGCGTGTTGCCGCTGCGCAGCTCCTCGCGTATCCGTTCATTGATCAGCACGTTGGCATCGACCGACATACCGACCGTCAGCGCGATGCCGGCGAATCCGGGCAGGGTCAGCGTGGCGCCGAACATCGACATCACCGCCACGACCAGCAGCAGGTTGAGCAGCAGGGCCATGTTGGTGATCAGGCCGAACATCTTGTAATAGATCACGAAGAAGATCAGCACGAACACGAACGAAAACAGGACCGCGGTCACGCCGCGCTGCACGTTCTCGGCACCCAGGCTCGGGCCGATGACGCGTTCCTGGGCGAAATCCATCGGGGCCGCCAAAGCGCCGGCCTTCAATTGCTTGGACAGGCGGTCGGCTTCCTGCGGGTCCAGGCCGGTGGTCTGGAAATCCTTGCCGAATACGCCGTTGATGGTCGCTGAGTTGATCACGTCTTCGGTGATCTTGACGCTTTTGACCGGCACGCCGTCGACCATGCGGGTTTCGGGAATGCGCTCGACGAACACCACGGCCATGTTCTTGCCGACGTTGTCGAGGGTGTGGTTGAACATGCGCTTGCCGCCGGCGGCATTCAGCTTGATGCTGACCATCGGCTGCCCGGTCTGCGGATCGAGTCCCGGCGTGGCATCGACCAGCTGGTCGCCGGACACGATGACGCGGCGCGAAAGGAGGATGGGAATGCGCTGGCCGTCCGGCAGGGTTTCGCGCATGAAATACAGGCGCGCTTCCGGCGGAATGAGGTTGTTGCGCTGGGCTTCGGCGGCCTGTGCCATGTCGCCGATCTGGGCGCGGTATTCCAAGGTGGCGGTGGCGCCGATGATGTCCTTGGCTTCGGCGGTATCCTGCACGCCCGGCAACTGCACGATGATCCGGCTGGCGCCCTGGCGCTGGATGACCGGCTCGGCGACGCCCAGGGCGTCGATCCGGTTGCGCAGCGTGGTGATGTTCTGGTCGACCGCGCCGTCGGCGATGGCCTTCAGTTCACCCGGCGTGACCGCGGCGCTCAGGCCGATGCCCTGCTCCGCCGGCAGGTCCAGGAACACCAGCTGCGGGAAACCGACGGACAGGGATGACCTGGCCTTGTTACGGTCGTTTTCGTCCTTGAGGGCGATGCGCAGGCCTTGGGCGCCGCGGGTGACGTCATAGCCGGCGAATTTCTGGTCGCGCAGCATCGCGCGGATTTCCTCGGCATAGGCGTTTTCACGTTTTTCCAGGGCCGCTTTCTGGTCCACTTCCATCAGGAAGTGCACGCCGCCCTGCAGGTCGAGACCGAGCGTCATCGGGTTGGCGCCGAGCGCCGACAGCCATGACGGCACGGTGGATGCCAGGTTCAGGGCCGTCGTATAACGGGCGCCCAGTTCCGGACGGATGATGTCGGCCGCCTTCAGCTGGTCATCGGGGCTGTTCAGGCGGACCATCACATCGCCGCCTTCCACCGCGATCCGGCGCGGCGTGATGCCATTGGCTTTCAGCAGCGTTTCGACACGCTTGGGCAAGCCGTCTTCGAGTTGGCCGCGGCTGACGCTGATCTGCACCGCAGGTTCCTGCGGGTAGATGTTGGGAAGTGAATAAAGGACGCTCGCCAGCAACACCAGCACGATCAGCGCATACTTCCATTTCGGAAATTCAAGCATGACAAAACCCGAGGCCCTGCGGCCTTCAAAAGAGAATGATTAAGCGGACTTCAGGCTGCCCTTGGGCAATACGGCGCTGATGGCGTTTTTCTGGATTTTGACTTTCACGCCGTCGGCGATTTCGACCGTGACGAAGCTCTCGCCCAGATCGTCGATGCGGCCGGCGACGCCGCCGTTGGTCAGCACTTCATCGCCCTTGGAAAGGCCTGACAGCAATGCGCGGTGTTCCTTGGCTTTTTTCATCTGCGGACGGATGGCCATGAAGTAGAACACGGCGAAAAACAGCACCATCATCACCAGCAGCGACATCGGGCTGCCTTGTTGGGCGGGCGCGGCCTGCGCGGCGGCGGGCGAAACGAGCAAATCAAGCAACGACATAATGCGATCCTAGGAGTTAAGTGCGAAACAGTTGTCAATTATGACATAAGTGGGTGCATCAAGTGACGATTTCAAGGCTGGGTGCGCTGCAGGTAGAACGCCGTACGGAAAGCCTCAAATTCATTTTTTTCAATGGCTTGCCGGATTTCCCGCATCAGGGTCTGGTAATAGTGCAGGTTGTGGATGGTGGCCAGCATCGAAGCCAGGATTTCATTGCAGCGGTCCAGGTGACGCAGGTAGGCGCGGGTGAATCCCTGCGCGCAGCTGTAGCAGGTGCAGCCCGGCTCGATCGGCGACAGGTCTTTTTCGTAGCGGGCGTTGCGGATGCGCACCTGGCCGAAGTGCGTGAAATAGTGGCCGTTGCGGGCATTGCGGGTCGGCATCACGCAGTCGAACATGTCGATGCCGCGCGCGACCGCTTCCACGATGTCTTCCGGCTTACCGACGCCCATCAGGTAACGCGGCTTGTCGTCCGGCAGCTGCGGGCAGATCGCCTCCAGGGTCTGCTCGCGTTCATGGGCCGGTTCGCCGACCGCCAGACCGCCGACCGCATAGCCGTCGAACCCGATGGCCTGCAGGCCTTCGGCCGATGCGGTGCGCAGATGCGGGTATACGCCGCCCTGCACGATGCCGAACAGCGCGGCGTCATTGCCTTCATGGGCGGTCTTGGAGCGCGCGGCCCAGCGCAGGGAAAGTTCCATCGACTTGCGCGCGACCACTTCAATGGCCGGATACGGCGTGCACTCGTCGAAGATCATCACGATGTCCGAACCGAGCACGCGTTGGATCTGCATGCTCTCCTCGGGCCCCAGGAACACCTTGCGGCCGTCCACCGGGGATGCGAAGGTGACGCCCTGTTCGGTGATTTTGCGGCGCTTGGCCAGCGACCACACCTGGAATCCGCCGGAATCGGTCAGGATCGGCTTCTGCCACCGGGTGAAATCATGCAGGCCCTTATGCGCCTCGATAACGTCCAGGCCCGGACGCAGATAAAGATGGAAGGTGTTGCCCAAAATGATTTCCGCGCCGGTGGCCAGGATATCCTCCGGCTTCATGGCCTTGACCGAGCCATAGGTGCCGACCGGCATGAACGCCGGGGTCTGGATGCTGCCGCGCGGGAAACGCAGTTCGCCGCGCCGCGCGTTGCCGTCCTGGCTTATCTTGGTGAACTGCATGCGGCTCATGGCGTGTCCTGCGGAAACAGCAGCATGGCGTCGCCGTATGAAAAGAACCGGTACCTGCGCTCAACGGCATGGCGGTAGGCGTCGAATACGCGCTGCTGGCCGGCGAATGCGGACACCAGCATCAGCAAAGTGCTTTCCGGCAGGTGGAAGTTGGTGACCAGGGCATCGACGCTCCGGATGCGGTAGCCGGGAAAGATGAAGATCCGCGTATCGCCGGCGAACGGCCGCAGTTCGCCGTCGACGCTGGCCGATTCCAAGGCGCGCACGACGGTGGTGCCGACGGCGACCACCCGGCCGCCGCGCGCGCGTGTGGCGGCGATCTGCGCGCACAGCTCGGCGCCCACGTTCAGCCACTCGCTGTGCATGATGTGGTCCTTGACGTGATCGCTGCGCATCGGCTGGAACGTGCCGGCGCCGACGTGCAGGGTGATGTGTCCGAATTCCACGCCTTTGTTTTGAAGCGCGTCCAGCAACGCCTGGTCGAAGTGCAGGCCGGCGGTCGGCGCGGCGACCGCGCCGGCATGCTTGGCGAACACGGTCTGGTAGCGCGATGTATCGGCGGCGTCGGCATCACGCTGGATGTAGGGCGGCAATGGCATTTTTCCGAGGCGGTTGAGCAGCGTTTCCAACGGTTCGGCGGTTTCGAACTGCAGGCGGTAGAACCCGCCGTCGCGGTCGATCACTTTCAGCGAGGTGCCGTCGGTCAAGGCGATCCGGCTGCCCGGCTTGGGGGATTTCGATGCGCCGATCTGGGCACGGACCTGCTGCGCCGGCAGCAGACGCTCAATCAGGATTTCCACTTGGCCGCCGGTCTGCTTCTGGCCGAACAGGCGCGCCGGAATGACCCGGGTGTCGTTGAAAACCAGCAGATCGCCGGCATTCAGGTAGTCGCCGAGCTGGCTGAACTGACGGTCTTCAAACGCCCCATCGCCAGGCGGGACCACCAACAGGCGCGAGTCGGACCGCCCGGTCAACGGTGCCTGCGCGATCAGTTCAGCGGGCAAATCAAAGGTAAAGTCGGACTTTTTCATCAAGGCTCCAAAATCAGCCGACTATTGTAACTTAAGCCATTGATTTTGCGGTCCGGGGGTTACGGTTCGATTTTCGCCATGATAAAATCGCGTTTTACCTTGAAGCGGCCTGTCGCTCGGAGTTGTTTATGACCATTTTGGATATCCTTAGCCCTTTGCGCCAACGCCAAGGCGCCGTGCGCACCACGGGCCTGGATGACGCCGCCCTGCTCCGCCTTGCCGGCAGCTATCCGGATCTGGTCATCGCCGCACAGCGCGCAGCCGAGTATTTCCCGGCCTTGGCCGCGGAATTTCCGGACTTGGCCGATGCCGACGAACAGGCCCAGATTGATGCCGTGCAGGCCGATTTCGTCAATTTCTACCCGGATGACGCCATCAACCCATACGTCGCCATTGCGGCCTGCGGCCCATGGGTCGTGACCCTGAAAGGCCGCGTCCTGCACGACTCCGGCGGCTACGGCATGCTGGGTTTCGGGCACACGCCGGAGGCGGTCATCGCCGCGATGGGCAAACCGCAGGTCATGGCCAACATCATGTCGCCCAGCCTGTCGCACCTGCGCGTGGCCAACGCCCTGCGCAGGGAAATCGGACAGACACGCGGCGGATGCCCGTATGCCAAATTCCTGACCCTGAACTCCGGTTCGGAATCGGTTTCGCTGGCCGGCCGCATCGCCGACACCAACACCAAGCTGATGACCGATCCCGGCGCCCGCCATGAAGGCAAGCGCGTCAAGCGCATCGCCGTGCAGGGTGCGTTCCACGGCCGCACCGAGCTGCCCGCCCTGTATTCGGACTCCTCGCGCAAGAACTACCTGCTGCACCTGGCCAGCTACAAACACCACAACGACCAGCTGATCACCATCGAGCCCTACTCGATCGACGGGCTGCGGAAAGCCTTCGCCGACGCCGACGCGAACGGCTGGTACATCGAAGCGATGTTCCTCGAGCCGGTGATGGGTGAAGGCGATCCGGGCCGTGCGGTTCCGCCGGAATTCTATGCCGTGGCGCGTGAACTGACCAAGGCGCACGGCACCTTCCTGCTGATCGATTCCATCCAGGCCGGCCTGCGTGCCCACGGCGTGCTGTCGATCGTCGACTACCCGGGCTTCGAAAACCTGGAAGCGCCGGACATGGAAACCTACTCGAAGGCGCTCAACGGCGGCCAGTACCCGCTGTCGGTGCTGGCGGTCAACGAGCGTGCCGCCAAGGTCTATGCCAAGGGCACTTACGGCAACACCATGACCACCAATCCACGTGCCATGGACATCGCCACTACCGTGCTGAACTCACTGACGCCGGAAATCCGCGCCAACATCCGTGACAAGGGCCAGGAAGCGCTGGATAAACTCAATGCGCTGAAAACCGAACTCGGCGGCCTGATCACCAAAGTACAGGGCACCGGCCTGCTGTTCTCCTGCGAACTGGATCCCAGCTTCAAATGCTACGGTGCCGATTCGACCGAGGAGTTCATGCGCGAGCGCGGCATCGGCGTGATCCACGGCGGCACCAACTCGCTGCGGTTCACTCCGCATTTCGCCATCACCAGCGCCGAGCTGGACCTGGTCGTCGAGCACATCCGTTTTGCGCTGTTGAACGGACCGCGCAGGAAGGAAGCCGCCGCGGCATAATCCGCAGCGGGGCGTAAACGATAAAGAAAACCGGCCAAGGCCGGTTTTCTTTTGCCGGCAGAGCGGTTTGAACCGCTCCCGGTGTGGCATATCCGGCGCTTAAGGGTAATATCCGCAGGAATGCCCCGATCACTCCGGTGGCAGGCCGATATGCCCGGCAGCGGTCAATACGTTCTGGGAATCTGCATCATGATCGAACCGACGATGGCGAAGATCGCCATGACGATCATCGGCAGCCAGGTGAACGCCATGCCCCAGAAGCGGCCCTTGGAATAGCCCTCGCTGTGGCTGACGCCCCAGGCATGCGCCACCCGCGAAAGGAAAAACACGGCACCCAGCACATGGATGACGGCCGGCGGGTAGCCGGTCAGTTCCAGCGAGCCCAGCAGCAGCAAGGCAAGCGGCATGTTCTCGGTGGCGTTGGCGTGTGCGCGCACGCGCATCTGCAGTTCCATGTTCTCGCCGTGGCCTAGGCCGATTTTATGTTCCCTGCGCCACTTGACCACGCGCAGGGCCAGGAAAATGACCAACAGGGTGCACAGACCGGCATATAGCATCGAAATCATCGTTCATTCCTCATAAAACATGGGCAGACCAGTGCGGCTGCTCATGGGTGGTTGAATATTTGCCTTTGTCATCGCGTTGCAGGGATGCCACGGCGACATCGGCATCGTGGGTGAAAAACAGCGTCACGCCGCGCGCCTGCATATCGGCCAGGAATTCCTTCTTTTCGTCGATCACCAGCTCGGCGTTACGGTCGTAGCCCATGGTGATCGGCAGGTGCACCCAGGCGCGGCCGGGTATCAGATCGGCGCAGAACACCACCTGCTCGCGCTCACCGACGATTTCCGCCAGCAGCAGGCCCGGCGTATGGCCGTCGCTGTGATGAAAACGCACGCCGCTGCCGAGGGTTTCGGAATGGTCGCCGCTGACCCGCTCCAGCCGGCCGCACTCGGCCAACAAGGCGTTAAGCTCGGGGATGAAGCTCGCGCGGTCGCGCGGGTGCGGATGCAATGCGCGCTGCCAGCCGGCCTCGCTGACCACAAAGGTCGCGTTCGGGAACAGCAGACGTGCCGCCTGCCCTTCCGCCCAAGGTGCCAGCAGGCCGCCGGCGTGGTCAAAATGCAGGTGCGAAAGCACCACGACATCAATGTCGGCGTCGCTCAGACCGAGCTTGGCCAGTTCCTCGAGCAGGACATGGCCGGCTTCCTGGATTCCGAAGCGCACACGCATCTTCGGATCGAAGAAAGCCCCGACGCCGGTTTCGAACAGCACGCGCTTGCCGTTGATGCCATCGACCAGCAACGCGCGGCAGGCCAGGTCGATGCGGTTCTGATCATCGACCTTCACCCACTTTTCCCACATCGCCTTGGGTGCGTTGCCGAACATGGCGCCGCCGTCCAGCTTCTGCGAATTGCCCAACAGGGACCAGGCCTTCATGGTTTCACCTTTGCCGTCTTCTCGGCGACTTTGCCCAGCCCGACCGGATTGCGCGGGTCGCTGCCGGTGCTTAACGTATTGCTGGCCTTGTCCCAGCTGACTGTCTGCAGATTGCCCCAGCTGTCGCTGGAACGCCTGCCGTCAGCGGCGTCTTCAGGCGTGTTGACGGTATGTCCCATGGCACGCAGTGCGGCGACCGTAGCGGCCGGCAGCGCATTGCGCTCGGTCGAGAGCGCGTCCGGCATCCATTGATGGTGGTAGCGCGGCAATGCCGCGACCGATTGCGCATCCAGGCCGTCGGCATAGCCGAGCGCCCCGAGCAGCACCATGGTGATGATCCGGCTGCCGCCGGGCGTTCCGAGCACCGCAACACGCGTCGTCGATTCCATGAACGTCGGCGTCATCGAACTGAGCATGCGCTTGCCGGGCTTCGGCGCGTTGGCGTCATAGCCCAACACGCCGAAGGCGTTCGGGGTTCCGGGCTTCAGCGCGAAATCGTCCATCTCGTTGTTGAGCAGCACGCCGGTACCGGGCGGGATCAGCCCGGACCCGAACGCCAGGTTGACCGTCTGCGTGCCGGCGACGCGGTTGCCGTCGGCATCGATGATCGAGAAATGGGTGGTGTCCTCGTCCTCAAGCGGCGTCTGCGCGCCGGACAGCATGTCGCTCGGCGTGGCCTTGTCCGGATGGATGGTGGCGCGCAGTCCGGCGGCGTAATCGGCGCTGATCAGGGTGCGCTGCGGGATGTTCACGAAATCGGGATCGCCGAGATAGAAGGTACGGTCACGGTATGCGCGGCGCATGGCTTCGGCCACCAGATGGGTCCGCTGCGCCTGCGGCAACGCTTTCAGGTCCCACGGTTCGAGCATCTGCAGCATCTGCGCCAAGGCGATGCCGCCGGATGACGGCGGCGGCGCCGTCACGATCCGCCAGCCGTCGTATTCGAAACTTATCGGCGTGCGTTCACGCACGCGGTAAGCGGCCAGCTCTTCAGCGCTCCAGATGCCGCCTTCAGCCTTGACGCCGGCCAGCAGCTTGGCGGCCACCTCGCCTTTGTAAAAGCCGTCATGGCCCTTGCCGGCCAGGAGCTCCAGCGTGCGTGCGAGATCGGGTTGACGCAGGATCTCGCCCTCCACCGGCGGATTGCCATCGGCGAGGAACACACCACGGGTTCCCGGGTAGCGCTCCATCACCTCGCGACGCGCGCCATAGCCGCTGACAAGGCGGGCGTACACCGGGAAACCATCGCGCGCGATACGGATGGCGGGCGCCAGCGATACCGCCAACGGCAGACGCCCATGCTTGCCGGCCAGATGCACAAGTCCCGCCGGCAATCCGGGGATGCCGGCCGACCACGGCCCATTGGTGGCGCGGTCACGGTCCAGGCCGCCTTTGGCGTCGAGGTATTTATCGGGGGTGGCCGAAGCCGGCGCGGTTTCACGCGCATCGATGAATTGATCACGGCCGGTCTTGGCATCATGCAGCAGGAAAAACCCACCGCCGCCGAGCCCGGAGCTGATCGGTTCGACCACCGACAGCGTGGCCGAAACCGCGACGGCGGCATCGAAGGCATTGCCGCCCTTGGCGAGGATTTCGTGACCGGCCCCGGTAGCCAGGAAATGCGCGGAGGCGATGGCGTTCTGGTGCGGCCTGGCCGGCGGCGATTTCGCCGCTGCGGGAATGGACGCCGCAAAAAAGGCCAACAGCAGCAGACTACGGAGTTTCATGGTTTTCTTCCTGCAGGCGGAGCAGCTTCAGGAGCAGCTGTTCCTCGTTTTCGGGATGCTCGGGGTCTTTGTCGATGCATTCCACCGGGCAGACCACCACGCATTGCGGTTCATCGAAATGACCGACGCATTCGGTGCAGCGCTCTGGATGGATGATGTAGATATCCTCGCCCTGAGTGATCGCCTGATTGGGGCATGCCGGCTCGCAGACATCGCAGTTGATGCACAGCTCGTTGATTTTCAGCGCCATGTCATTAAACCAAAGCGGCCCGGCAATGCCGAGCCGCAGGGTGGACTTTTACGTCGATTACGGAACTTCTTCGAACAGGAACCCGCCGCCGGCGGCTTCGACCACCGCTTTCACGCGTTCGGCGTCTTCCGACTTGCCGACGAACAGCACATGCGAGCCTTTGACGGCGGTCGGGCTGGCGCCGGTGAAGGCTTCAACGATGAAGTCGGCCATGACTTTGCTGTCAGGCGAACCGAACACCAGCAACTGGCCTTTGGTGACCGTGCGGTCCACGGCCGGCTTCACGACTTCCATCTGGCGGCTGTAAGGGCTGGAGACTTCGGGATTTTTCGGATCGTTGTCCGGCGTCATGCTGTTGCTCGGCAGGAAGTACGGGATGATGCGGTCGGTGACCACTTCCTGGTACTCCGGACGGGTGACCACGCTCTGCAGGTAAAGTTTCCAGGCGTTGCTGTCGTCGGTGGCGGGCACGGCCAGAACCACAGGCGCGGCGGCTTTGTCTTTGCCGTCGGACTCCTTATCGCCGCAGGCGGTCAGCGCCAGAACCATCGCCAAGGTGGACAAACTCAAGATTAATCGTGACATAGTGACCTCATTTGTAGGTTGATTACTGCTTCCATTTCGCCACCAACGCCTGATGGACGTTGGCCGGCACGAACTCTGAAACATTTCCGCCCAGACGCGCGACTTCGCGCACCAGGGATGAGGAAATAAAGCTGTATTGCTCCGATGGCGTCAGGAAAACGGTTTCCACATTGGGAATCAGATGGCGGTTCATGCTGGCCAGCTGGAATTCGTATTCGAAATCGGATACCGCACGCAGGCCGCGCAAAAGAACGCCGGCACGCATTTCATGGACGAAGTCGGCAAGCAGGCCGCCGAAACCGACGACCCGGACGTTGGCATGGTCCTTGAGCGCCTCGGTGGCCAGAGCCACCCGCTCCCCGAGCGCGAAGGCCGGGTTTTTATTCGGGCTTTTGGCGATGGCCAGCACGACTTCATCAAACAGCAGGGACGCGCGGGCAACCAGGTCCAGATGGCCATTGGTGATTGGATCGAAGGTGCCCGGATATACCGCCGTGCGGTATGAATTTTGACTCATGGCGCGCTCTGAGGATGAACGAAGATAGTGTATCAGCCTACCGGCGGTTTATGCCATTGGGCCAGCAAAAATCGGCATTGCCGGGTTTTACCCTCCTTCAGCAGCTGAAACCCGTCCGGAAGGACGAGTGCGCGGGAGACGTCATGTTCGATGTAGACCAAGGCGCGGTCCGCCAGTTTCGCCTCCAGCAACGGCCAAAGGCGTTGCCAGTGGTCACTGCTGTACGGCGGATCGATGAATGCCAGGTCAAACGCCGGGCCGGGGTATGTCCCGAGCCAGTTCAGGCTGTCTGCCTGAACGATATCGGCATTGCCGATCTTCAGGCGCAGCGTGTCTTCCCGCAGCTTGACCACCGCCGCCGCGTTGTCTTCAACCAGGATCACGTGTTTCGCCTGCCGGGACGCGGCTTCGAAGCCGAGCGCTCCGGAACCGGCGAACATATCAAGCGCCTGACGGCCCTGAATGCTATTCTGAAGCCAGTTGAAAAGGGTTTCACGGACACGGTCGGAGGTCGGCCGCAGGCCTTCGCTGTCCAATACCGGCAATTTCGAGCCTTTCAGCGTTCCGGCTATAATACGGACGCTGCCTTGACCTGTTTTTTTCA
>DATMWF010000162.1:0-9624 GCA_035562675.1 Arenimonas sp.
CCGCCATTTTGGACTACCAAGCTGAGCTTCAATCCATTGAAGGCCAGGGATTGCTTAAGAAAGAGCGCGTGATTACCGGCCCGCAGTCCGCCGAGATACTGCTGGAAGACGGCCGCACGGTGCTGAATTTCTGCGCGAACAACTACCTCGGCCTGGCGGATAACGCCGAGGTGATTCAGGCCGCCAAGGATGCCTTGGACAGCCACGGCTTCGGAATGGCGTCGGTGCGTTTCATCTGCGGAACCCAGGATCTGCACAAAACGCTGGAGGCGAAAATCGCCGCGTTCTTCGGCACCGAAGACGCCATCCTTTACGCCGCCTGCTTCGATGCCAACGGGGGCCTGTTCGAACCGCTGCTCGGGGAAAACGATGCGGTCATCTCCGACGCGCTCAATCATGCCTCTATCATCGATGGCGTACGCCTGTGCAAGGCCAAGCGCTTCCGTTACGCCAATTGCGACATGGCCGATCTGGAAGCGCAGCTGAAGGCGGCGGATGCCGCCGGCTGCCGGATCAAGATGATCACCACCGACGGCGTGTTCTCCATGGACGGCACCATCGCGCCTCTGGCGGCCATTACGGCCCTGGCCGAGAAATACGACGCCCTGGTGCATATCGATGAGTGCCACGCCACCGGCTTCCTGGGGGCTACCGGGCGGGGATCCGCGGAAGTGTCAGGCGTCCTGGATGGAATCGACATCTTCACCGGCACACTGGGGAAATCCCTGGGCGGCGCGGTGGGCGGCTTCACCACCGGCCCCAAGACCGTCATCGAACTGCTGCGGCAACGCTCCCGCCCTTACCTGTTTTCCAATTCACTGCCGCCGCCGGTGGTCGCCGCAGGCATCAAGGTATTTGACATGCTCGCCGGTGACACTGCCGAAGCGCTGCGTTCGACGCTGCGGGACAACACCGTGTATTTCCGCGAGCGGATGGGCAATGCCGGCTTCGACCTCAAACCCGGCGTGCACCCCATCGTGCCGGTCATGCTGTATGACGCGCCGTTGGCCCAGGAGTTCGCCAAACGCCTGCTGGACGAAGGCATTTATGCGGTCGGCTTCTTCTTTCCGGTGGTGGCAAAAGGCCAGGCGCGCATCCGGACCCAGATGAGCGCGGCCCATAGCCGTGACCATCTGGACAGGGCCATCGCCGCATTCACCAAAGTCGGCAGGGAATTAGGCGTTATCCAGTAAGGCCAGTTCCGGTCCCGTCAAAACGCGCCATTGGCCTTTCGGCAGTTCGCCCAAGGCCAAACGGCCGACGGCGACGCGGACCAGCCGTAGAACGTCGATATCCAGCGCCTGCAGCATGCGCCGGATATGGCGGTTCCTGCCCTCCTCAAGCACGAATTCCAGCCAGGCGTTCTTGCCGCCGCTGCGCAGCACGGTCACCGACTTCGCTTTCAGCAGACCGTCTTGATCCGGCAGGCCCGCATTGAGCCTGGCCAACACATCTTCACCCGGCAGGCCAGCAACCTGCACATGGTAGGTTTTAGACACATGCCGGGAGGGATCGGTGATGGACGCCGCCCAGACCGGGTCGTTGCTCATCAGCAGAAGGCCTTCGCTGGCCTTGTCGAGCCGGCCGACCGGGGCAAGCCAAGGCATATCCGGTGGCAGGCAGTCGTAAACGGTCGCCCGCTCCTTTTCATCCTGACGCGTGGTCACCAGCCCACGCGGCTTGTTCAGCATAAGCACGATGCGCTCCCGCGCGACCACCTGACGGCTGTCGACCGATACCTTGTCGATCTCCATGCGGACCGGGAACTCCGGATCACGGATGGATTTGCCATTCACCCGCACCAGGCCCTCGGCGATCATGGCAGCGGCCTGGGTACGGGACGCCAAACCCATCTTGGACAGCACGCGCGCCAGGCCGAAACGTTTCATGGAACTATTCTGCGGGTTCATCCGTGTAGAATAAAGCAAACGCAGGGAGACCGTCATGGCCACGCATTTCGCAGAAGTAGCATGGAGCTTCAACGCCCATCCACAGCATCCGGAAACTTTTGACCGTGACCACACGGTCACTTTCGAAAACGGCCAGTCCATCGCCGGTTCATCCGCACCGGCGTATTTCGGCAACCCCGGCACGGTCAATCCCGAAACGCTGCTGCTGGCCGCCCTTGCCTCCTGCCATATGCTGACCTTTCTGGCCATTGCGTCCAAATTCGGCTTTCAGGTGAGCCGCTACCGGGATAAAGCGGAGGGCACCCTGGCGAAGAACGCCGAGGGCCGCGTGGCTATCACCCACTGCCGGTTACGGCCCGAAATAGCATTTTCCGGCGACAAAATCCCCGGCCCGGATGAATTGCGGAAGATGCATGAAAGCGCGCACCGCAACTGCTTCATCGCCAACAGCCTGAACGCCGATGTCGACATCCTGAGTTAGCCTTCACGCAGCGAACACCGCCGCTTGGGCTAAAATCGGCCATGGCTGAATTTCAATCTGAAAAAATCAAATCGATCATTGCATGGTTCGACAGCGAAGCGGTCGAGCCCGATACGGGCCAAGGCATCGCGTGGCTCCGCATACTGCCTTTCATCGCACTGCACATCGGCTGTCTGGCGGTATTCTGGGTGGGATTTTCATGGCCGGCGCTGATCGCCCTGCTGCTGACCTATAGCATCCGGATGTTCGCCATCACCGGCTTCTATCACCGCTATTTCTCGCACAAGACCTTCAAGACCCATCCTTGGATGGAGGTACTGTTCGCGTTCATCGGCGCTTCCAGCGCGCAGCGCGGGCCGTTGTGGTGGGCTGCCCACCACCGCAAGCACCACCGGCATTCCGACACCGAGCAGGACCTGCACAGCCCGATACATGGCTTCATGCAAAGTCATATGGCGTGGTTCCTCAATCACAGGGCGTTCGCCACCGACTATGCGGTGATCCAGGACTTCGCCAAACGACCTGCCCTGAGATGGCTTAACCGTTTTGACCTGATCGCGCCGGTCAGCCTGGCCGCCGTACTATACGCCGCCGGCGCCGCCTTGAACGGCCTGTTCCCTGACCTCGGCACCAGCGGCGCACAGTTATTTGTGTGGGGCTTCGTACTTTCCACCGTGCTGCTGTTCCATGTCACGGTCAGCATCAATTCGGTCGCGCATGTCTGGGGCAGACGCCGCTACGCCACCGCCGACAACAGCAGGAACAACGCCTTGCTGGCACTGCTGACCTTCGGCGAAGGCTGGCACAACAACCACCACCATTATCCCAACACCGTCAGGCAGGGTTTTTTCTGGTGGGAAATCGACATGACCTACCTTGCGCTGAAAGCCATGAGCTACCTGGGTCTGACCTGGGACCTGAAGCCGGTGCCTGCGCATGTCAAGAGGCCGGCGCAATGAAAATCGCCGTGATCGGCAGCGGCATCTCCGGCATCAGCGCGGCATGGGGACTTTCAAAACAGCATGAGGTCAGCCTGTTCGAGGCGGCCGACCGCCTAGGCGGACATACCCACACGCATGACGTGCAGCTGGCCGGAAAAAACTATCGGATCGATTCGGGATTCATCGTCCACAACCCGGAGAACTATCCGCTGTTCTGCGGGTTCCTGGATGAGCTTCAGGTGCCGACGCAGGCCACCGAAATGAGCTTCGCCGTGCACAACCAGGCCACCGGGCTGTATTACAACGCGCACAGCCTGGCGACGATGTTCTGCCAGAAACGCAATCTGCTGTCGCCGAAGTTCCTTGGCATGATCCGCGACATCCGGCGCTTCTACAGGGAATGCCCTGCGCTGCTGGACAGCCCCGATGACGGGCCGAGCCTCGGCGAATACCTGAACCGGAACGGCTACGGCGCTTACTTCATCGACAACCACCTGGTTCCGATGGCCAGCGCCCTGTGGTCGTCGCCGAGCAGTTCGATCATGGATTTCCCTGCCAAGTATCTGGTGGCCTTCATGGACAACCACCATATGCTGCAGATCAGCAACCGTCCGTTATGGCGGGTGCTCGTGAACGGCTCGAAAAGCTACATCGAGGCGCTCGAAAGCAGATGGCAAGTGGATGTCCGCCTGAACGCGAAGATCGATTGCGTCAAGCGTGCCGCGGACGGTATCAGCCTCCATGGTCCCGACGGCGTCGGGACTTTCGACCAGGTCGTGTTTGCCTGCCATAGCGACCAGGCGCTGAAGCTGCTCGAAGCGCCGACCGAAACCGAATCGCAGGTCCTCGGAGCCATCCGCTACCAGGACAACGAAACCATCCTTCACCACGACGCATCGGTGCTGCCGCCTGACCGCCACGCCTGGGCGGCCTGGAACGCGCACATTTCAGCGGCCGACGACAGGCAGTGCACGGTCAGTTACTGCATGAACATCCTGCAGGGCGTGCAAAGCCCCGAGCCGTTCATCGTCAGCCTGAACCAGCGCGAACGGATAGACCCCGCCAAGATACTCGCGGTGATGCACTACCAGCATCCGGTCTTCAGCCACGACATGGTGCGCGCCCAGCAGCGCAGACATGAAATCAACGGCCACAACCGCAGCTGGTTCTGCGGCGCTTACTGGGGCTTCGGGTTCCATGAAGACGGATTCCGCAGCGGACATGACGTGGCGCAGGCACTGACCCGGCCATGAACGCCGCTTCAGGGCCAAAGCAGGAAAACGCCCTGTATGCCGGACACATCCAGCACCGGCGTTTCACACCGAAAAAACATGCCTTCACGTACCGGATGTTCCAGGTATACCTGAATACCGCCGATATCGGAGCAACCCTCGGACGTTTCTGGTTCTGCTCGACCGAGCGCTTCAACTGGCTGTCGTTCCGGCGCAGCGACTATTTCGGCGATCCGGAAACCGCGCTGGACGATGCCGTACGCCGGCACGCCGAACAACAGCTGGGCGTAAGCGCGAAAGGCCCTATCTATTTACTGACCCACCTGCGCTATTTCGGTCATGCGATGAATCCGGTCAGCTTTTATTACGGTTTCGATGAAGACAATGAAACCCTGCGCTGGATCCTGGCTGAAATAACCAACACGCCATGGGGTGAACGTTTCAGTTATTTCCTGCCGGTCGATGGCGGCGATGCCGGATCCGGAATCCACACGTTCGATTTTCCCAAACGCTTCCATGTCTCGCCATTCCTGCCGATGGCGTTGGATTACCGGTGGCGTTTTTCGGCTCCGGGCGGCAGGCTCGGTGTGTTCATGGAAGTGTTCAGGCAGAAAGAAAAGCAATTTGACGCTACCTTGACCCTGACCCGGCAAGAATTGACTTCCGCAGCGATGCTCGGGAATATGCTTCGGTTTCCGGCGCAGAGCCTGAAAGTCGCTGCCGGCATCTACTGGCATGCGCTGCTGTTATGGCTCAAACGCGTTCCTTTCCACTCCCACCCACAGGCAACCGATGAACACGACCAGCGCCGCCCATGATTTCAACACCCCGAAACCGGGCCTGTTACAGCGCCTGATACGGAACCAGTTCCTTAAGAAACTCAACGGATTGAAACATGGCCGGCTGGAACTGGCGGAACAGGGCGGTTCGCAGACGCTGGGCGACCTGCATGGCCGTTCATTCGGCACGCTGACGGTGGACAACGCCGAGTTCTACGGCAAATTGGCCGTCAACGGCTCGGTGGGCGCGGCGGAATCCTTTATGGACGGCGATTGGCGCTCGGAGCAGCTGGTCGACATCATGCGCCTGCTGATCAAGAACCGCCGACTGGTTGACGGCATGGAATCGGGCAGCGCGAAACTTGCCGGCTGGTCCATGAAGGCGCTGCATCAACTCAGGCGCAACACCCGATCCGGCAGCCGGAAAAACATCGCCGCGCATTACGATCTCGGCAATGACCTGTTCAGCCTGTTCCTTGACGAAAGCATGATGTATTCATCGGCCGTTTATGACCGGCCGGACCTCAGCCTGGAACAGGCCCAGGAGCGCAAACTGCAGCTGATCTGCGAAAAACTGCAGCTCACCGAAAGCGATCACCTGCTGGAAATCGGCACCGGGTGGGGCGCCATGGCGATCCATGCCGCCAAGCACTTCGGCTGCAGGGTGACCACGACCACCATCTCGCAGGAGCAGTACGACCTGGCCAAGGCCCGCGTCGAAGCAGAGGGCCTGTCCGACCGGGTCACGCTGCTGTTCAACGATTACCGCGACCTGACCGGACATTACGACAAGCTGGTGTCGATCGAAATGATCGAAGCCATCGGCCACCAGTTCCAGGACGTTTACTTCAGGAAGTGCGCCAACCTGCTCAAGCCAGGCGGACTCGCACTGATCCAGGCCATCACCATCGAGGACCAGCGCTACAGGCAGGCCCTGCACAGCGTGGACTTCATCAAACGCTACATTTTCCCCGGCAGCTACATCCCATGCGTGAGTTCGATGGTCGGCTCCGCCGCGAAGGCCGGCGAACTGAGGCTCGTCGGCCTGCAGGATATCGGCGCAAGCTACGCCAAGACCCTGCATGAATGGCGCAGGCGCTTCAACCAGCGGCAGGCCGAGGTACTGGCCCTTGGTTACGACATGCGCTTCATCAGGATGTGGGATTTCTACCTTGCGTACTGCGAGGCGGGATTCCTTGAGGAGTCGATCAGCGACGTGCATATGCTGTTCGCCAAAGAACGTTACGGATCATGATGGCCGCCAGACTCCCGCCGTGGGCGCTGACGGCCTTCAATATCCTCGGATTCCAGGCCGTCTGGCTGCTGTGTGTTTACGGCGCCGGCACCGGACGCTGGCTGCCTGGCCTGTTTGCGGCCCTGCTGTTCGCGGCATTGACCCTGCTGTTGAGCCGCGACCGTAACCGTGACCTGCGCACGCTGGCCATCGCCCTGCCGATCGGCTTCGCGATGGACAGCCTGCTCGCCCAATCGCCATACCTTGACTTCGCCAGCCCGTTCCCTTGGGCTAACTGGGCACCGGCCTGGATCATGGCGCTTTGGATCGGTTTCGCGCTGACGCTCAACCATTCACTGAAATCGATATACCACAAGGCCCTGCCGACGTTCCTGTTCGGTCTGCTGGGCGGTCCTCTGGCTTACGGCATCGCGTCACAGCGATTCGGCGCGATGACGGCCGAGTCCGGCATCCTGGCCTGCGCGGTCCTGGTCGGACTGGTCTGGGGCGGCGGCCTGAGCCTGATCCGCTGGATCGACCTGGCGCTTATCCAACGCAAAGGACTGACCGCATGAGCGCTACCGTTCTGACCATTTTCGCATTCTGCGCACTGGCGATGGCCGGCGTGTGGCTGTTGGCACTGAAAATCCGCAACATCGGCATCGTCGATGTGGCTTGGGCCGGCTTGATGGCGTTGGCTGGCATCTATTGTGCGGCAGTGGGTTCCGGCTCCGATCTGGCACGCCTGAGCGTAGCCATGATGGCCGGCCTATGGGGCTTCCGGCTGTTCTTCTCGCTGTACAAGCGCGTCAGCCATGAGCCCGAGGACGGCCGTTACCAGGCGTTGCGTGCGGCATGGAACGGCAGCCCGGCCAAACTGTTCGTGTTCTTCCAGGGCCAGGCCGTCATCGTGGCGCTGTTCAGTCTGCCTTTCATCGCCGTGGCAAACAACGCATCGCTCGATTTCGGCCCTTGGTTCGTCCTGGCGGTGGCGGTGTTCGTGATCAGCGTTACCGGTGAAAGCCTGGCCGACAGCCAATTGGCCGCGTTCCGGGGCGATCCCGGCAACCGCGGCAAAACCTGCCGCAAGGGTCTGTGGGCGTGGTCACGGCATCCGAATTATTTCTTCGAGTGGCTGCATTGGTTCGCCTATCTTTTCCTCGCGGTCGGCGGAGGGCAGTTCTGGCTCAGCCTGGTCGGTCCGGTGGTGATGCTGGCCTTCCTGTACCGCGTCAGCGGCATCCCGTGGACCGAAGCCCAGGCGCTGCGCTCACGCGGTGAAGACTACGTACGCTACCAGAACGAAGTCAGCGCCTTTTTCCCCATGCCGCCCAAATCCACCAAAGGAAATTCATGAGCCTTATCGATCTCGCCGAACGCGGACTGTTGCCCGACACGCTGCTGCGCCAAGGTATCCGGCGCCTTTGCCGGCAACGCCTGCTCGACGAGGGACTGCGCGACTGCGGCGCGGCCGATGCGCGCTTCAACGCGTTGATCGCCGAACTGAAGGACAGCCCGGTCGCCATCGAAACCCAGGCCGCCAACGAACAGCACTATGAGTTGCCGACCGGCTTCTTCCAGCTTTGCCTGGGAAAACGGCTCAAGTATTCCTCGGCGTACTATCCAAACGGCGATGAAAGCCTGGACCAGGCCGAAGAACACATGCTGCGGCTTTACGGCGAACGCGCCGGGCTGCAGGACGGCCAGCATATCCTCGAGCTCGGCTGCGGCTGGGGTTCGCTGACGCTGTGGATGGCGGAACACTACCCGAACGCCCGCATCACCGCGGTGTCCAATTCGGCCACCCAGCGCCAGCATATCGAAAGCCAGTGCCGGGAGCGCGGATTCAGCAACGTCACGGTCATCACCCGCGACGTCAACGTGCTGGATTTCGATGCCAGCCTGTTCGACCGCTGCGTGTCGGTGGAGATGTTCGAGCATATGCGCAATTACCGGGCCCTGCTCACGTCGATAAGCCGATGGCTGAAACCGGACGGCAAGCTGTTCGTGCATATCTTCGTGCACCGCTACCTGATGTACCCGTTCGAAACCCAGGGCGATGATAACTGGATGGGCCGTTACTTCTTTACCGGCGGAATCATGCCGTCAGCCGATACGCTGCTGCACTTCACCGACAGCCTGTCGATTGAACGTCGCTGGCTGGTGCCGGGCCGGCACTACGCGCAGACGTCGAACCATTGGCTGGCCAATCAGGACGCCAATGAACCGGCTGTCCGTGAAATCCTTGAAAAGGCCTACGGCAAGGAAAAAGCGGCCATCTGGGCGCAACGCTGGCGGATGTTCTGGATGGCCTGCGCCGAGCTGTTCGCGTACAACGACGGCAACGAATGGATGGTGAGCCACTACCTGTTCAGCAACAAAAAACCTGGATGATTCCAGGTTTTTTATATCAGCCTTCTTTCCCTGCTTCGGGATTTACCGGTTCAACGGCGGGCGTAACCGGCGCCGCGGCAGGCTTGGCCGGCACGATGCGGATGCCCTGCGCCTTCATCCAGGCATCGAAATCTTCAGGTGTCATCTTCTTGCCGCCCTGGGTCATGTTGAAGCGGGCTTCTTTGGGTTTGGCGGCATCAGCGGTAACCGGGACTGCCTCCTCCGGCATTCTTTCCAGCGGTTTCTTTTCATTCGAACGCTTGGACGCCAACCTGGTATCGGCAGCATTCTGATCGGCCGTGCTTATGGCGGCCTGGTTCTTTGCAACGGTTTCAGCCTGGGGCTTGATGCCGGCAGCCGGCAGCTTGGCCTTGACGGCCGCAGGCTTCTTCACTGAAGGCTTTTCAACCACTTTATCGGCCTGCTTCATTTCAGCGAGGGCAGCTGTTGATTTTTCGGCTTCGGATGCCTGCTTCGCTGCCGCCTCTGAAGCAGCGATCTGCTCGGGCGTCGCAGCCGGCGGCGGTGGCGGCATATGCACGTCTTCAACGACCGGCATCGGCTTTGCGGCCGGCAGGTCTTCCTTGATCAGGAAACTCAGGGCGAACAGCCCGAGCAAAACGGTCGCGGCGCCACCGATCAACAGATTGCGG
>DATMWF010000163.1:0-5756 GCA_035562675.1 Arenimonas sp.
CATCCGTTGGCATGATGTACGTGAAGTGGTGACCGGCAAAACCGCCCTGCTTCTTTTGGGTGGTCTGGCGATCGGCGCGTTAAGCAGCAAGGACGGGCTGGCCAAGGTGGATGCCATGTATTTCCAGCTGTTCCAGGGCACGTTGATGCTGTTCATGCTCGATATGGGGATGTTGGCTGCCGGCCAGCTGCGGATTGTCGGGCGTGAAGCGTTGCGGCTGGGTGTTTACGCCACTGCCGTCCCGCTGCTGCACGGCACGCTCGGCGTCCTGGTCGGGCACTGGATCGGCATGGGTGCGTCCACGGCCGCCGTTTTCGGCACCATGGCCGCAAGCGCTTCATACATCGCGGCGCCGGCCTCGATACGCGCCTCACTGCCGGATGCGAACGTCGGGCGTTGCATCACCGCCGCACTGGGTTTCACCTTTCCATTCAACTTGGCGGTCGGCATCCCCGTTTATTTCGCCCTGGCAAATTCACTTCAACCCACCTGATGAACCCTATGCTGAAAATCGACACCCACGCCCATTACCTTCCGCGCGATTGGCCGGATCTTGCCGGCAAGTACGGCGACAAACGCTTTCCGGTCATCCACCACAGCGATGACGACCGGCACCGGATTTACAAGGACGGCAAATTCTTCCGCGAAATCTGGGCGAAGACCTGGGATGCGCAGATGCGCATCGACGACTATGCGCGCTTCGGCATCCAGGTGCAGGTCATCAGCACCGTGCCGGTCATGTTCAGCTATTGGGCCAAGCCGCACCATGCGCTGGAACTGCACCAGAGCCTGAACGACCACATGGCGGAAACCTGCCGGGATTACCCGAAGCATTACGCCGGCATCGGCACCGTCCCATTGCAGTCACCGCGTCTGGCCATCCAGGAGCTGGAGCGCTGCATGGACCAGCTCAATCTGCGCGGCGTGCAGATCGGCTCGCATATCAACGACTGGAATCTGGACGCCGAGGAACTCCGGCCGTTCTTCGAGGCGGCGCAGGACCTCGGCGCCGCGCTGCTGGTCCATCCATGGGACATGCTGGGCACCGAGGAGATGCCGAAGTACTGGATGCCATGGCTGGTCGGCATGCCGGCTGAGCAGTCGCGGGCGGCCTGCGCATTGATTTTCGGCGGTGTCCTGGAACAGTTCCCCAGGTTGAAAGTCGCGCTGGCGCACGGCGGCGGCAGTTTCCCCTACACCATCGGACGCATCGAACACGGCTTCAACATGCGTCCCGACCTGGTCGCCACCGACAACCCGCGCAACCCGCGCGAGTATTTTTCACGCCTGTATTTCGACTCCTGCGTGCATGATGACCGCGCCCTGCGCTATCTGATCGACACGGTCGGCATCGAGCGGGTCATGCTCGGCACCGATTACCCCTTCCCACTCGGCGAGCAGCAGCCAGGTGCCGGCATACTTGCCCAAGGACTGGGCGAGCAGGAAGAGGCGCAGCTGTTCCACCACACCGCGCTCGATTGGCTCGGCCTGGACAGCAGGCATTTCAGCCCATGACCGCGCTCTTTTCCGAAGCCTATGCAACGAAGCTTGATGCGCAGGACGCATTGGCCGGCTTCAGGCAGGAATTCCATATCCCGCGCATCGACGGCCGCGAGCAGCTGTACTTCTGCGGGAACTCCCTGGGCCTGCAGCCGAAATCCGCTCAGGCGGCAATCCAGCAGGAGCTGGACGACTGGGCATCGCTTGGCGTCGAGGGCCATTTCCATGCCAAACACCCGTGGATGCCGTATCACGGCGAATTGCGCGACCTGCTGGCCGAGAACGTAGGCGCCAAGCCGATTGAAGTGGTGGCGATGAATTCCCTGACGGTCAACCTGCACCTGCTGATGGTCAGTTTCTACCGGCCAAGCGCCGAACGTCCGGCCATCCTCATCGAACAAGGCGCTTTCCCGTCCGACCGTTACGCCGTTGAATCCCAGATCCGTTTCCATGGGTTCGATCCGGCCGAATGCCTGATTGAAGTCGAACCGGATCCGGACACCGGACTGATCGGTGCGGATGCGCTTGAGCAAGCCTTGAAGCGGCACGGCCAGCGCGTAGCCCTTATTCTCTGGCCCGGTGTGCAGTACCGCACCGGCCAGGCGTTCGATCTGCAGGCCGTCACCTCGCTCGGGCATTTTTACGGCTGCACGGTCGGCTTCGACCTGGCGCACGCCGCCGGCAACCTGCCTCTGGATCTGCATGGCAGCGGAGCCGATTTCGCCGCTTGGTGCAGCTACAAATACCTGAATGCCGGACCGGGATCGATCGCCGGCGCGTTCGTGCACGAACGCCATGCACAGGCCGATCTGCCGCGTTTCAACGGCTGGTGGGGCCATCAGCAGGACACGCGCTTTAAGATGGGCAGCGACTTCAAAGGCACGCCGGGAGCGGAAGGCTGGCAGCTCAGCAATCCGCCGATTTTCGCCATGGCGCCGCTGCGCGCCTCCTTGGAAATATTCCACCGCGCCGGCTTGGCCAACCTGCGCCGGAAATCCCGGCAGCTGACCGCCTATCTTGAGGCCTTGATCACGCAGGAGCTTGGCTCGGTAATCCGCAGTGTCACGCCGAAAGCGCCGGAACAGCGCGGCTGCCAGCTGTCCCTGCAGGTGCTGGCCGGGCGCGAACAGGGCCGCAGTCTGTTCGAGCACCTCAACGCCCATGGCATCATCGGCGACTGGCGCGAGCCGGACGTGATCCGTCTGTCGCCAACGCCCTTGTACAACCGATTCAGCGACTGCTTCCATGTTGTAAGCAGCATCAGGCAGTGGGCGAAATTACCATGAAACAGCAAAGCATCCATATCATCGGCGCCGGGTTGGCCGGCGCCCTTCTGGCTATCCTGCTCGTGCAGAAAGGCCATCAGGTCAGAATCTTCGAGAAGCGCCCTGATCCCAGGAAATCCGGCATGGAAGGCGGACGTTCAATCAATCTCGCGTTGGCTTACCGCGGCCTGTACGCGCTGCAGCAGGCGGGACTGGACGACGAGGTTATGCCGCAGGTGGTGATGATGCGCGGCCGGATGGTGCATGACATCGAAGGCAACACCAACTTCCTGCGCTATGGCAAGGACGATTCCGAGGTGATTTGGTCGGTGCATCGCGGCCGCCTTAACCTGGCGATGATCGATGCCGCCGAAAAACAAGGTGTCACCATCCAGTTCGACGCGAAAATCGACCGGATCGACATCGAGGCGAAAACCTTCAGCTATGAAACGGACGGTCAATCCCATACGGAGGCATATGATCGCCTGATTGGCAGCGACGGTGCCGGATCGGCGGTACGCCACGTCCTCGTCCAGCAGGGCCTGGTCCACGAGCGCAGCGAATCGCTCGGCCATAACTACCGCGAACTGGAAATCGCACCGTCTGCCGACGGCGATTTCAGGCTTGACGCCAATTCCCTGCATATCTGGCCGCGGGGCGGCTTCATGTGCATCGCGCTGCCAAACACCGAGAAAACCTTTACAGTCACCTTGTTCCTGCCGGCCGAGGGGAAGGTCAGTTTCGAGCACATACAATCGCCTGAAACCGCGCGTGTTTTTTTCCGGCAGTATTTCCCGGACGCCCTCGAACTGATCGAAGACTTCGACGTTGACTGGGTCCATAATCCGGAAAGCCGGCTGTCCACGCTGTACCTCGACACCTGGCACCATCAGGACAGCGTCGTGCTGATCGGTGATGCCGCGCATGCCATGGTGCCGTTCCACGGCCAGGGCATGAACTGCGCGTTCGAGGACTGCCTGGCGCTGGTCGATGCCATCGAACGCGAATCCGACTGGCATTCCGCGATCAGCAGCTATGAGGCGCAGCGCCAGGGCAATGCCAGGGCCATCCAGGCCATGGCGCTGGAAAACTACGTGGAAATGCGCGACAAGGTCGATGACGCGCAATTCCTTCTGCAGCGCGCCTTGGAAAGGAAGCTGGCCGAGCTGCATCCCGACCGATTCGTGCCGCGCTACAGCATGGTCAGTTTCCGGCGCGTCGGCTATGCCACGGCATTCGAGCGCGGCTCGATCCAGCGCGGGATTCTACAGACGCTGACTGAAGGAATTTCCGATATCGGCGCCGTCGATTATGCGTTAGCCTCGGAACTCATACACCAACAGCTCGAGCCGCTGCATGCCTGACACCTTCCTCTGGTACGACCTGGAAACCTTCGGCACGGACTGCCGGACCAGCCGCATTTCGCAGTTCGCCGGCATACGCACCGATGAGGAACTGAATCCGGTCGCGGAACCGATGTCCTTTTACTGCCGGCCTTCGGATGATTTCCTGCCGGAACCGGAAGCTGCGCTGATCACCGGCATCACGCCGCAGTTCGCCAGCGAACATGGCCTGTGCGAGGCGGACTTCATGGCCAAGGTGCATGAGCAGCTGAGCGAGCCGGGCACCTGCGCGCTGGGCTACAACTCCATCCGCTTCGATGACGAGTTCATCCGCTTCAGCCTGTACCGCAACTTCTACGATGCCTACGAACGCGAATACGCCGGCGGCAATTCCCGATGGGACCTGCTGGACGTGATGCGCATGATGTACGCCCTGTCCCCGGACAGCCTGCAGTGGCCGCTGCGCGACGACGGACAGCCGAGCTTCAAGCTGGAACACCTGGCCAAGGCCAACGGCTGTTTCGAGGGCGAGGCGCACGAGGCGCTGTCGGACGTGCGCAGTCTGATCAACATCGCGCGGAAAGTCAGGACCGCCGCGCCAGGGCTCTGGCAGCACTGCCTGAATCTCCGCGACAAAAGTGCCGTGGCCGCCAAACTGGCTTTGCACAAGAACCAGCGCATCCTGCATGTGTCAGGGCAGTTCCCGGCCGCGCAGGCCTGTACCGGGCTGATGCTGCCGCTGATGCCGCACCCGCTGATCAAGACCCGGACGCTGGCGGTAGAGCTCCGCCCCGCCGCCTTGAAACTGATCGCGTATTCGGTCGAACAGATCGAACAGAACATCTTCACCAAATCCAGCCAGTTGCCGGAGGGTGAAGCGCGTATCGGCCTGAAGGAAATCCACCATAACCGCTGCCCCGTCCTTTTCGAACCGGATGACGCCAAGTCACTCGGACTGAACCTGGACATGGGCCGTCTGGGCATCGATATCAGGCAGGCGCAGGAAATCCACGCACGGCTCAATGACGCCTCCGAAAGCATCATGCACAAGCTGGCCAAGGTCTTCGCCAAGCAGCGCGAATTCGATAATTCGGATCCCGATGGCGCCCTGTATTCAGGTTTTTTCGACAGATCTGACAAAGCCAAGTTCAGCAAAGCGCGCGCCAGCCACGGCCAGGCGGAACTGGCGTTCAACGATGGCCGCCTGAGCGAACTGTATTTCCGCTACAAGGCACGCAATTGGCCTGAGAGCCTTGATGTCCGGGAACAGGCGCTTTGGCGCAATCACAGGCATCAACGCATGAATCCCGAGGCCCTGCAGGCCTATACAGCGAAGTGTGACGCATTGATTGCTGAAAATCCTTTGCAAAGCAAGCTATTGCAGGCGCTGAAAGATTGGACGGCGCAGATAAACGCATAGCAACGCTGCATTCAGCCCGATTTGCGCGTGCCGTATCGGCGGCGTCCGTTTTTAGGGTAAATTAAGCGGATGAAAGCTTCTAGACGGCGGTATGCGATGCTCCTCACCGGCCTGTTTGCGGCAGCTGCCGCCGGTGCGTCCGTGGATCCGGGCAAAATGACCGTCTACCGCTGCGTGGATGCCAATGGGAAAGTCAGCCTGCAGGACAATCCCTGCGCCGCCGGCGCC
>DATMWF010000164.1:0-3852 GCA_035562675.1 Arenimonas sp.
CATCCAGACCGGTTTGATGGTGAATTGATCCTTCAAGGCCGGTTGGGTTTCCGCGCCGGTCACCAGATCGACGACCGCCAGCTGCCAGGGCGCGTAATAGATCCAGCGCCCGCTTTCACTGCGCACATAGGCGATCTTCGATCCGTCCGGACTCCAGGCCGGGCGGGTTTCCCAGTACGGGTCAAGATCCGAACCGGGGTAACGGGTGATCTGCTTTTGTTCGCCGCCGGCCTTGGCATCCACCGTGTAGATGTCCCAATTGGCGTGGCGGTCATGTTCTTCGCCGCGCTTGGTCACGAACGCGATGCGCTGGCCGTCCGGCGAAAATGACGGCAGGTAGTGATCGTAAGGCCCGGTAGTCAGCGGCACGGACTTGCCGTCGGCGACGTTGACCAGATACAGGTGAAGGCGGCGCTCATCCAGGTAGCCGACCACATCTTCCTTGAACTGGAAACGCGTGGTGACGAACGGCTTGGGGTGTTTCGGCTTGGCCTCGCCCGGCGCCTGGGCGGCGTCTTTGACGATGACCGCGAGCTTAGTGCCATCCGGCGACAGCGCGTAATCGGCGACGCCCTGCGCGAACGCGGTGACCGCCTTGGCTTCGCCACCGGACAGGGGCATGCGCCAGACCTGGGTGGTTTCGTCCTTGCCGGCATCGGACAGGAAAAATACGGACTTGCCATCCGGGGAAAAAAGCGCCTGCCACTCGTTGTGTCCGGTCTTGGTCAGCCTCTTCGGCGCGCCGCCGCGGAGCGGCACCGTCCACAGGTCGCTGACTTCCGCATCCTTGGCTTTATCCACTTCGCCGACGCTGTAGACCAGGCTCCGGCCATCGGGATGGAAAGCCGGGTCGGACACCGACTGCAGGCGCTGCATGTCGGCCGGCATGAATCCGGCCGAGTACACGGCCGTTACGGGCAACGCCGCCATCACCGCCAACAGCCACTTAAACGGTTTCATGCAATGCTTCCTGCAGACTGGCCCGGATGCGGGCCATGGCGTCGTCGATGTCCTTTTCGGTGGCGCATAAAGGCGGCATGAAGCGCACCGTGCTGACCCCGCAGGACAGCAGCAGCAACCCGTTGTGATAAGCGCGGGTGATCAGTGCGTCGCACAGGGCCACGGCCGGCGAATGGGCGTCATCGTCCTTCACCAGCTCCATGCCGATCATCAGGCCCTTGCCGCGCAGATCCCCGATGCAGGGGAATTCGCCCTGCAGTTTGGCCAGCTCGGCCAGGAAGTAGGCGCCGACCGCTCCGGCATTGTCCCGGTATTGGGCGTCGACCAGGTCCAGCGTCGCGCTGGCCGCCGCGCAGGTGATCGGGTTGCCGCCGTAGGTGTTGCCGTGCGCGCCGCGTTTCCATTGGCTCATCAGGGATTTTCTGGCGATCACCGCGCCGATCGGCAGCCCGGAACCAAGGCCTTTCGCGCTGCAGAGAATGTCCGGCTCCACGCACCAATGCTCGCAGGCGAACATCTTTCCGGTGCGGCCGACGCCGGACTGCACTTCATCGCAGATCAGCAGGATGCCGTGCTCGTCGCACAAGGCGCGCAGGCCGGGCAGGAAACTGTCCGGCGGAACCAGATAGCCGCCCTCGCCTTGGATCGGCTCGACCAGGATGGCGGCCACTTCCGAGGCCGGCACATTGCGTTCGAACAGCATGCGGATGTAATCCAGCACCGCCTTGCCCTGGTCGGCACCGGCCAGCAGCGGACGGTACGGATTCGGATACGGGACGTGGGTCACGCCCGGCATGCCGGGAAAGAAGCCCTTCTGCTGCGTGTATTTGCTGGAGGTGAATGACAGCGAGCCCATGGTACGGCCGTGGAAGCCGCCGAGAAAACCGATGAAGCGCGAACGGCCGGTGACATACCGCGCCAGTTTCAAGGCGCCCTCCACCGCCTCGGTGCCGGATTGGCAGATGAAGCTCATCGCCGGCTTCATCGGCGCGTGCCTGGCCAAACGCTCGGCCAGGCCGACCATGCGCTCATGCCAGTAATCCGAGGAGATATGCAGGAAATCGTCGGCGGCCGACTTCACCGCCTCGACCACCTTCGGATGGCAATGGCCGGTGGCGCACACGGCGATGCCGGCGGCGAAATCCAGGAAGCGGTTGCCGTCGACGTCCCAGACCTCGCAGCCCCGGCCATGCGACATCACGAACGGGTAGTCACGGGGATACGACGGCGACACCACCTCGGCATCGCGGGCGATCATGGCGCGCGCTTTCGGGCCGGGCAATTCGTTGCTGATGCGTTCAAAGCTCATGGGTTTTCTCTCAGACGGGGAATACACGGGTTTGGTGCGCGGCCTGGGTGCGTTGCTGCAAGGCGCGTAGGCTGTCGCGTTCGTTCATTTCGGGCGGCGGCAGCGTGTCGACGTGCGCATGACGCTGCAGGTCCCAGCCGACCATTTTTTTCGCCTGCCCGAAATCAACGCCGTCGAACAATGCGGCGACCGCCAGCTCCTGGCTGGGCAAGGGCTTCAGGATCCCGAAATCGGTGATCACCACCATCGGCCCCTGGCCGCGGGCCGCGGTGCGTGCGCGCGCGCCGTCACCGCCCAGAAAACCGGCGCTGGTGCAGAAATCCAGGCGCTCGACGAAGCTGCGCGGACTGGCTTTGGCCATCACGAACGTGCGCTTGGCATGTGCGGCGATTTCACAGGCGCCGCCGGACCCGGGCAGGCGCGTAGTTGGGAAGGCATAATCGCCGATCACGGTCGAATTCAGGTTGCCGAACCGATCGATCTGCGCCGCGCCCAGGAAGCCGACATCGACGCGTCCGGCCTGCAGCAAATAACTGAAGACTTCCGGTAACGGAATGACGCAACTGGCGGTTTCGGCCAGGTTGCCGTCGCCGATCGACAGCGGCAGCACATCCGGCCGGGTGCCGATGGTGCCCGATTCGTAGATCAACACCAGTTCCGGGGCGTGCGTCAGGCGCGCCAGGTTGCAGGCGGCGCTCGGCAGGCCGATGCCCACGAAGCAGACCTGTTGCCCCTGCAGCAGGCGCGCGGCCGCCACGGTCATCATTTCATCGCGGCTGCAGGCGCTCATGCCATCGCCTCGTCGCGCAGCCTGCGCAGGAAAGCGCGCTGGTCGGCGGTCTGCAGCACATGGCTTTGCATCCAGGCCAGGAAGCTGTCGCGGCCACGGGCGATGGCATCCCATTCCTGATAGAAGGCGTTGTCGCGGGGATAATAGCCCTGCGCATAGGACGGATAGGCGCCACCGGGACAATGCACCACCGCGCTGACCAGCCAATGCGGCAGCACGACGGCGTTCATCATCGGCGGGAAGTCCCCGACGATCTCCTCGACCGTGACCACGAGTTTATCCGCCGCCAGGCCGGCTTCACGGCCGGCGCCGGTAATGCCTTCGATCAGTACGTTGCCTTTGGCGTCGGCTTTCTGCGCGTGCAGGATGGTGACATCCGGATTTAGCGCCGGTATGGCGGTCAGGTCTTCATCGGTGAACGGACAGCGCACGGATTTTATGGTGTCGTTGACGTGCGTCAGGTCGGTTCCGATGTAGCCCCGCAGCATGCCGAACGGCAGGCGCGACGCGCCCGCCGTGAATGCCGCGGCCATACCGGCGTGGGTGTGTTCATTGAGCGCCAAGGCCTTCGGCCATTGGTTCTCGACGGCATCGCGCAGGCGATGCAGCGAACCCACCCCCGGATTCCCTCCCCAGGAAAATGTCAGGCGGTCGGCGCAGCCCATGCCGATCATCTGGTCGTAGATGAGATCCGGCGTCATCCGGATCAGGTGCAGGTTTTTCCGGCCCTGCCGGATGATTTCATGGCCGGCCGCGAACGGAATCAGGTGCGTGAAGCCTTCCAGCGCCACGG
>DATMWF010000165.1:0-2458 GCA_035562675.1 Arenimonas sp.
ATCCTGCGCCATAACGGCGTCGAATTGGGCAAGAAAGACTACATGGGCGCGTACTGAGCCGATCTAGCGGCGCTTGAAGCAGCCGGTCAGATGGTCGTCGACCATGCCCACCGCCTGCATGAAAGCGTACATGATGGTCGAACCGACGAAATTGAAGCCGCGTTTCTTGAGGTCTTTGCTGAGCGCGTCAGAAAGCACGGTGCGGGCCGGCAGCTCGGCCATCGAAGCGAAACCGTTCCTGATCGGCTGGTGTTCAACGAAGCCCCAGAAGTAGGCGTCCAGTGAGCCGAATTCTGCGATGATCCGCAGGGCGCCGCGTGCGTTGCGGACCGTGGATTCGATTTTCAGGCGGTTGCGTACGATACCGGCATCGGCCATCAGGCGCTGCATGTCGGTTTCGTCATAGGCGGCGATTCTGGCGATGTCGTAGTTGTGCAGGGCACGGCGGTAATTTTCGCGTTTGCGCAGCACGGTCAGCCAGCTCAGGCCGGCCTGCGCGCCTTCCAGGATGATGAACTCGAACAGGGTCCGGTCATCATGCACCGGCACGCCCCACTCGCGGTCGTGGTATTCAACATATAACGGGTCGGTGCCGCACCACGGGCAGCGTTCTTTTGGGTCGCTCATCGGCACAGTATAAGCCTGACGGCTGCGGCCGAAATCACGTCGCGGTGGGCCGCTGAGACCGGCGTAACAGCCACTGGCAGATATTCAGTCCGAAGAAAATGAAACCGGGCATGCCGATCCATGCACCGCTTGCGGCAGTGGCCGGTATCAGGCAGGCCAAAGTGAACGACAGTACCGAAAAGCCGACCACCAGCGACCAGTCCAGACGTTTGTGGCGCGCATAGGCGATTTCCGCTGGCGCCAGACGCAGGGATTCGGCATGTTTCAGCGTGCGCGCGAACAGCAGCAGCAGAACCAAAGCCATGCTGCCGAAACCGATGGCGAAGGTCTGGAACATCACCGGTACCTCGGCCCAGCTGTTGATGCTGAACGGAGTGGGCAGATAGCCGCCCGACAGCAGCGAAAATAACGAACTGAACACCATTTTCAGCGGGTACACGAAGATAAGCAGGACGAACACCAACAGCAGGCTCAAACGGTTGCTGGCGGCATCGTCCATGCCGTAGCGCCGGCTCCAATCGGCATGGCTGAGCCAGAAGCGCATGATCAGCGCGAAGCTGGCCGCATAGGCTGGAATCTGCTTGATGGCCGCCTGCAGCTCGGCAATGCTGCTCGGAATCGAGTCGCCGGCGATGACCAGCAAGGTCACCGCAAATGCGAAGGCGGCATCAACGAAGGCTTCCAGCCGGGTGACTTTATCGCCGCGCTCCGGCAGGAACGGCGGTCGGTCTGGGCTCATGCGCTCACTCGATGGGCTCGATCTTGGTCAGCGTCACCATCACGCCCCACATATGGGTGGACATCCGGTCGCTGTCCGCCGTCGCTTCAAAACGCACCCGCAGGCCGTCCTTGCGGAAGGCGGGGTTGAGCTGCATCGGATCGTAGCGCGTGCCGTCGTCGCCCACGATGCCCCAGAAGCCGCCTTCAAGGTCCTGGTAGCGGACGGTGCCGGTGGCACGGATGCCGGCTGGCGGAGGGACGGGCTGGCTTGGCTGGGTCATGGCGGGAATATCCGTAGCGGTAGCGCTGGGTGCGGCGGGAGCCGTCTGGCTGACGGGCGCGATGGCGTTCGGGCTGGCGGCGCAGGCGCTCACCGCCAACAGTGCCAGAAGGGCAAGAGGGAATTTCATGGGCGTGCTCCCGACAAGGTGTTGCACCATCTTACTCCGGCGGCGCTTTCGGTGCGTCAGCCGGGCTGGCCGGCCGGATGGGCGGCGCCCACTCGGGCTGCATCGACTGTACCAGGCTCAGCACCGGCTGCGGGTTGGTGCGGATTGGGCCGCTGCGCGGCCGGTCCAGGGTGATGATCAGGTAGAACACCAACACCAAGGTCACGGCCAGGATGGCTGCGCTGATGCTGGCGCGTTCGCCGGAGATGCCCGAGGCAAACCCCAGCAGACCGGTCGCGAACAAACTGGCGACCAGGATCAGCCAGATCACGATTTCCGGGACGTGCCGCGACAGTTCGGCATAGCGTGCGGCGGTGGCGTCGATCTGGTCATTCAGGGTCTGGATGAACAGACCGCTGGTCAACAGCCGCGGGTCGCGCTCGGCGGCCTCGATAGCCTGGCTCCAGATCTGGTTGGAAATACGCGTAGCCTGGTTCTGTAGCGGCGTGCGCGCCGCACTGTCGGCCAGCGGTACCTGCCCTTCCTGGATCAGCACCTCGACATACCGGCGTAGCAGGACGCGGGTTTCTTCCTGCATGTCGGCCGGCAGCAGCCAGGTGCGCAGATAGGTGGTGCCGATGGCGTTGGTTTCGGCCACCACCGCCTGGTTGCGCGCCTCGTAACGCTGCACCGCCAGCGAGAAGGTGAAGCCCAGTAGCAGC
>DATMWF010000166.1:0-10815 GCA_035562675.1 Arenimonas sp.
CTTCTCCCGCCACTTCACTATAGACTTGCTCGCCGTGCTCATCCGTCCACACACTTCGGCCTATCAGCCCGGTCTTGCTGTCGACAAATGCAATCAACTCCACGTGAAACCCGACGCCAGGCCTGTCTTCCCCGGTCAACAGCATTGTTCCCTTGAGATCGAGAATCGAACCGCGGCGGTCGCTGCCGAGAGGCATGTTCCGACGCGTGCCCTTGGCATTCCAGGAACCGGCGAATGTCTTGGGTCCCCCGGAAACAGCTGATCGGGAGACGTCTGGATTCGCCTCCGGCAGCTGACTGCAACTGGCTAACGACAACGCTATTGCGAAGGCAACATAAAGTTTTAGATTTGCGAAGCGGGTTACAATTGAATTTAAGATAAACATAGTGCCGATCCTAATATCCCCCCGAATATATTTCATCGTACACCCAACTCCACGCGTGTTGTCAATGGCAAAATTCCATGTTTTAAAAATTGGCCCGACAGAGTTGATTGAAGACCGATTTGCTGATAGTCCAAGTCCTGTGCTTGATACTTATCAGTATCGACGCCGTCCATGCCCTTGCAGGCATTGAGCTTGTTCGGAATCCCTTTTGTTTCGAGTACCGCACTGGACGAACTGATCGGACGGGCTCACTCGCTGAAAGGTTAAACCGTCCTGAAATTATGGATTATAAAAAGTTGGCCGATAGGTTACGAACTGATTTGCCGGATTCATCACCATTTAAATGAAAAAAAACCGCTCCTGGATTGACCCCCAATAGCTGCTCCATTCATTTCCCGGGAATCGGCTTGAACAGCAGGTCCTGGTAGTCATAGCTGAAATCGGCAAGCGGCGAGACCGCCTTCATGGTCACCCGGTCGACCTTGCCGGCGGCGTCGAGGGCGAAGCTGACGTAGGCCGGTTCGATGCTCCTGTCATCCCAAGTGACGACGTACGTGTCGTATTGCCAGTGCGCGAGCGTTCCGGCCATGTTCGGCGTTTTCCGGAAATCCATCCTTAGGCGCCCCTTGTCCTGTGTGATGGCCATCGGCCCGTACCACGGGTCGCTGTAGGCGCCTGTGTAACCGGATACCAGCAGCGACGGCCGCGAAGCCTTGTTGCGCTGTTCGCCGTTGGCCAGCAATTGCCTCGCGCCCGCGGCGCGGCCCTGCTTGAACGCCGAGAAATCGCCGACCCAGTCATGGTCCGGCGCGCCGAGGTAATGGTCAAGCAGTTCATATTCCAGGCCGAGCAGCACCTCACCGTCCTCGGAATTGATCTGCAGCGAGAAAGCGACGTCCTTTTCGGGAATCAGCACAACCATCGTCTGCACGCCGAACACCGCACCGCCATGCTGGATGACCTTTACGCCGCGGTAGTCACGCACCTCCCAGCCCAGCGCATAACCCGAGAACTGCGGCGTGACCGGCGCCAATACGCCCGGATACGCCCGGATCGGGATATTGACCTGCGGCGTCCACATCTCGCGCGCCGCCGCTTCACTATAAAGGCGCCTGCCGTCAGGCCCCGCGCCGGGCAGCAGGCCCTGCCCCAGCTGGATGGTCAACCAGCGCGCCATGTCGTTTGCGCTCGAGGACACGCCGCCGGCGGGTGCGGCGGTCGCACCCAGGCCCTCGCGTTCGGGCAGCACGACTTGTGTGCCGAAACCGCGGATCGGACCGTCGATGCGCGCATGCGGCTGCGCCCTGTTGAGGGTGGCGAAGCGCGCCGATTCCTCGGTGGTGGACGCCGACATGCCGGACGGCTTGAACACCCGGTCACGCACGAACGCTTCCCAGCTCTGGCCGCTGACTTCCTCGATCAGCTGGCCGGCCACGACATACAGCAGATTGTCGTAGGCATAGCCGTTGCGGAAGCTGGTGGCGGGTGCGATATGGCGCACCGCATGCACGACGTCGGCCCGGCTGCGCGAGGTGCGCGGCACGAACAGCAGGTCGCCGGCGCCAAGCCCCAGGCCACTGCGGTGCACCAGCAGATCGCGGATGGTGATTTCGCGCGTGACCCACGGATCGTACATCTGGAACCCGGGCATGTGATCTATCACCTTGTCGTCCCACTGGATCTTGCCGTCATCCACCAGCACGGCCAGCGCCGCGGTGGTGACCGCCTTGCCGGTCGAACCGGTCGGAAAGATCGTATCGGCGTCCACCTGATCGGTCGAACCCAGGCGTCGAACGCCATAACCCCTGGCATGCACGGTTTTTCCGTCCTCAACGATGGCAACGGCCATACCCGGCACACCGTACCGGGCCATCACGGTGTTGACGCGCGCGTCCAGATCAGCGGGTGGCGCAGCCCAGGATGGCGCAGCAAGCAGCATACCGGCGGCCAGTACCGCCTGCAGAGTCCTGTCAATCGATCGCATCGTGATTCTCCATGGTTATAGGGGGCGCGTTCACGCCGTTTTTGTCGCCGAGTTCCCTGAATATCCGCCAGACGCCGGCCGTCAGTAACGGCACGAGGAAAACAAAGAAGATGAGCCAGGCCAGGAAACGATAGCCCTGGGCGATCAGGGCGACCAGGCCGAACCGGTCGGCGATGAAAATCGAAACGACCAACAGGCATCCGGCGATGCCGAACCGCCAGGCGGCGGATAGTTCACCGCCGGCCTTGGCTTGCCAGGCGACAGCCACCCTTTCATTGATCGCATGCACCGCGCCGACGCCGCTTTCGAGCAGCGCGGAAAATATCATGAGCTGGAACAGCATCTGGAAAAGCGGCATTCCGAGCCGCTCCAGCATGAAGTCGGAAGGCAAGGTTTCGGACGCGATCCCGGGATACCAGGCGACCATGCAGACGAAGAACAGCATGGCGGGGATCATCGCCAGCGGGCCGGCGGCGAGCCCGGCGATGACCGCATCGCGGCCTCTCAGGAAGTGCCTTGCGATGGGCAGCACCATGACCACGCAGACGATGTTGTAGCTGGCATACGTCGCACCGCCGGCAAGCCATCCGGCGCTGGGCACATCGAGGGAGAATCCCTGCACGATGCGGTCGCCGAATGCCGACAGCGCGAGAATGAAAAAGGCGATGTATACCGCGTATAACGACAGTGAAAGCCACTTGAACAGACGCTCCACCGATTCACTGCCGAATGCGGTGAATGCGCCGATTCCCGCCATGAGGGCCAGTGTGCCCGCCAGCAAGGGCAGACCGCTCATGGCGTTCACGATGGACCCGGCGGCGGCGCCGAACACGGACAGGATGAGCAGCATGAATATCAGGTAGGCGGCTTCGAAAACAATCCAGAACGGCCCCATCATCGCCTTGAAGAAGCTCCGGTAATCGAACGACCGGGTCATCTGCGCGAACAGGAATGTCAGCGCGCACACCACGCTCCAGATCGCCATCGTGAGCAACATCCCCATCATGCCGCCATTGGGGCCGCTGGGCAGGAAGAATTCGGCCAATTCGCGTCCGGTGGCGTACCCGCCGCCGATCACCACGGACTTGAATGCCAGACCCGGCAACAGGAAGCGCTGGAACCGGGACGGCGACGCACTCACGCCAGGCAGCTGCCGACAAGCAGATCGAACATGGCGCCGGCGCGGACGGGATCGGCGACGGGAAGACCGATGCGCGCGGATTCCGAAGCCATCAGCCGTTCGGCTTCTGATGCGTCAAGCATCGAGGTGTTCAAACTGACGCCGGCGCAGCGCACGGCGGGATTGGTCCGCCGGGCCAGGGCCAAAGACAGCGCGATGGTTTCTTCAAGGCTTGGCAGCGGGTACGACGGGTAGCCCAGAACATGCTCCCTGCCCGGTTCATGGCAAACGACGATGACATCGGGCTGGCTGCCGTGCAGAAGCGCGAGCGACACGCCGGCATAGGCGGGATGGAACAGCGAGCCCTGCCCTTCGATCACATCCCAATGGTCAGCTGCGGCATCGGGCGACAGCATTTCAGCAGCGCCTGCCGCGAAATCAGACACCACCGCGTCCATAGGCATCCCGCCGCCCGCTATCAGGATGCCGGTCTGCCCGGAAGCGCGGAAATCGGCATCGATGCCGCCGGCGGCAAACGCACGCGCCAGTGCTAGCGCCGTGTATTTCTTTCCCAGCGCGCAGTCGGTGCCGACCGTCAGCAGGCGCTTGCCACTGCGCTTGCGGCCGGAAGCGACCGGTATGCCGGCAGGAGGACGTCTGACGTTGATCAGCCGGCGTCCAAGCCGCCTGGACGCGTCCTGCAGCGCAGGAATGTCTTCCAACCGTCCATGCATGCCGCTGATGATGTCCAGTCCGGCTTCCAACGCCTGCAGCAGGGCGGGAATCCAGCGCTCTGAAATGATGCCGCCTGCATTGGCCACGCCGATCACCAGCGCCCGTGCGCCCGCGTCGTACGCCTGTTCCGGGCTGAGGAACGGCAAGCCGGTGCTGACCGTAGCGCCCTCTATGAAGAACTCGCCGATGCAGCGTTCCGGCGCCCAATCGCGAAGGCCAAACGCCGTCTTGGCATAGCCTGCCACGCGGGTATCGCCAAGGAAAAGCAGGTACGGTTGAGGCAGCGCCTCGGGTACTGGATGGATGTTTCTTCTGGGTATGGGCATGAGGACTTCTCGCCGCCTGTTCGATGGATATGCCGTCATTGCCGGCGGCCAGGTGGCCGCCGGCCGGTCTACGATGGGTAAAAGCGGATATCAGAACCGGTAATCGACCTCGATACCCAGCGTTCTTGGCTGGATAGGCGCCGCTTTCACGACACTGGTCACGCCGGTCAGTGCGTTGGTTATGTCCGTCATACTGGTATACGCGCGCTCATCGGTAAGGTTTTTCACATAAGCGCGGATGGTCCAGTTCTCGTTGGATGCATCGGCATAGACATCAAATGAGTAGTAGCTGTCCAGATCGATCGGCGGCGTGATGGTGGTTGCCAGAACCGTCGGCGGATCCGTCGGCAAGGTGATGACCTGACGGTTTGTGGTACCGGAAACCCGGTCATCGATCCAACGGATGCCGCCGCCGACGTGGCCGTTCCAATCCGTCCCGATCGGAAAGCTGTAATCCGCGGTCGCGGCCCAGGAAAGCTCCGGCACATAGGGCATCAAGTCGCCGGCCAGGCCGGTATTGAGTTCAACCATATATGGCGGCGACGGGATATAGATGGTCGGAAAATCATCGCTCAGCTCGGCATCGGTGTAAGCGCCGTTGAAGCCCAGCCGCAGACGTTCCGTCGCCTGGAACACGGTCGACAGTTCGAGGCCTTGACTGACGGCCTTGCCGCCATTGACGATGCCGCCGATGCCGTTCACCTGGGAAACGACCTGGATGTCCTCCCAGTCGATCCTGAAAGCAACGATATCGAAGGTCACGCGATCATCCGCGAACTGCGATTTCAGGCCGATTTCATAACTGGTCAACGTGGAGGATTCGACCGCCGGCGGCAGGCCGGGGACCAGCACATTCGGACCGCCCGGCTGATAGCCGGTGGCGGCCTTGGCGTAAAGCATCACGTCTTCCGAGAGCTGGAACTGCGGGCTCAGGCTCCAGGTGAATACATCCTCGCTTGAGGTGTTCGAGGAGTCACCCAACGGCAGCAGGATGCCTTCCGTCACGCTTTGGGTGAAACTCTGGTCATTGCTGGCATAGCGCATGCCGGCATCAAGCTTGAACCACTCGTTGAACCGGTACGATCCGTTGGCGAAAACGGCGATTTCCTCATAGTCGCTCGGAATGGAAACATTGGCCAGGATTCCGAACATGCTGTCGTAAGGCGGCGGCAGCGGCGACCCGTCGAGTGACCTCAAGCCGAGGATCTGCGAATTTTCGGCGTCTTCCTTGGTATAGAAGGCACCCAGCATCCATTCGAAGGGTCCACCGGATTTCGAGGTCAGGCGGAATTCCTGGGTGAACTTCTCAAGCGCGAGGCGGTAGTCCAGATACGAACTGCCCGGATCGGGAAGCCCGAGGCCGAGATTGGTGAACTCGCCGTACAGCAGGGTCGCATCGGTGCGCTGTTTCGTCAGCGTATCCGAGTAGCCGGTCGCGGACATGAGGTTGGCCCAGCCGAGATCCCAGTCGATGGTCGCCGAGAACATGTCGATGTCCTTGGAAAACGGTTCATCGAAGTAAATCTCGTTGCTCAGGTCGCCGTAAAGGGGCTTTTGCGTTGCCGGATCGAGCGCGACAATGGCGTTGTTGTCGCTGTCGATGCCCTGCTGCATGGCGGTGAGCGTGAGGTCGAAGCCATCGCCGCGCCACAGCATGGCCACGCGGGCGCTGGTCTGGCTGCCGTCGTTTATATCCTCCTCGCCATCGACGGCGTTGTCGATGTAGCCAGGAATATCATTGCGCGTATAGCTCAGACGCAGGCCAAGACGGTCTTCGCTCAGCGGAATGTTGGCGCCGAAGCGGATGTTGTTGCCGAAGCCGTCAGCGCCTTTGACATTGGATAGGCCTCCGCCGATGCGGTACTCTGCGGTGCTCAGGTCCGGCTCACGCGACACGTATTTCAACAGTCCGCCCATGGATCCGGCGCCGTACAGCGTTCCCTGAGGGCCCCGGAGCACCTCGACGCGCTGGATGTCGTAGGGCAGCAGGTCCAAGGCATACAGCGTCGCATTCTGGTAGATGCCGCTGGAACCGAGCGGCATCTCGTCCATGTAATAACCGACGGTCGAACCGGACGACAGCGTGGCGATGCCGCGCATGGTCACCGAGGTCTGTCCGGGCGTGCCGTTGGAATTCACCTGCAGACCCGGGACGTAGCCCGCGTAGTCGGTGAGCTGGGTCGCATGGATGCTTTCAAGCTGCTCTTCACCGATGACGCTGATTGACGAGCCGACCTTGCGGATATTTTCCACCCGCTTGTTGGCGGTCACGACCACCGTGTCGAGTTGGGCGGGATCGGCCTTGGCCGGTGCGCTTTCCTTGCCTTGAGGCGATTCCTGGGCCACACCGGCTCCGGATGCCAGGCAGGCCAGGGTGCCGAAGATCACCGAGAACAGCGGTGTACGGCGCATGCCCGGCATTGACGTAATCGAAACTCCCTTTGCCCGGCCCATTGATTGATTTTTTTTCATGATTACCCTCTCTCCAAATTTCCACCGGTGCGGCGCGCCGGCGGTCAGCCCAAAAATGCCGGCAAGCAGCCGGCGGAATTTACCACCCAGCACTCATTCACTACCGCCGTCGGAATAACCTTGCCGGCATACACGGCGTTGCCATGGCAGCCTCGGCGCCAGAGCTGTCTGCGTCCCGGCCTTGATGGGTTTTCTTCGCTTCATGCCGTGATTTTCTGCTTGCACCTGAAACCTCCGAAATATCCTGATTAGGACGCTAGCATCCTGATATGAGAATGTCAATGATCATTACAACGCTAGGCAACAGCGCCTGAAACGCGACGCGCGGGGATATCCAGCAACCAAAGGATGCCGCCGGCAAGACCGGCGACCGAGGCCATCAGCAGGAAAAACGTGGCGTGTCCGATGCCGCTCCACAACATGCCCAGCGAGCCGGCCAACAGGCTTCCGCCGAACGTGGCGAAGAACCAGCAGGCAATCGTGGTGGCGCCGTGTCCGGATGGCGCAAGCCGTGCGAAGAGTCCCAGGCCCACCGGCAGGATGAACAGCTCGCCGACCGTCAACAGGGTGAAGAACATCACCAGCCAGATCCAGCCGACCTGCCCGGTCTGGGCCGCAGTCTCTGCAAACACCAGAAGCAGATAGGCCATCGCGACACCGAGTGCGCCAAGCGCCATTTTGCGCAGCGGCGACGGTTCGCGTCCGGCCTTGGCCTGACGGGTCCAGTGCGCCACGAACAGCGGCGTGAGCAGCATGACCAGCAGTGGATTCAAGGACTGGAACCAAGTCCCTGGAATGACGAACCCTCCGCTCAAGGCGCGGTCCACGTCTGCATCCGCCCACAGCGCGATGGTATTGCCGACCTGCTCATAGGCGCCGCGGAACAGCATCACCGTCACGGCGATGGCGGCAAGCAGAAGAATCGTTGCACGCAGTCCGGGCGCGCCCCCGCCCGCAGCATGATCGACGGCGGCCGGCGCTTTGCGGTAAGACGAATCTTCCGGAAGATGGCGCGCGCCGAAAACATAGACCATCAGGCCTGCAAGCATGCCGATGCCCGCGGCGCCGAAACCCCAATGCCAGCCATACAGTTCGCCAAGCGTGCCGCAGACCAGCGGCGCCAGCAGCCCGCCGAGGTTGATGCCCACGTAATACACGTTATATGCGGATCCCCGGCGCGGATCTTCCTTGTTATACAGGCTGTCGATCTGGCTCGGCAGGCTGGGCAGGAACAAACCATTGCCCAGCGCGATGGCCGCGAGCGCGAAATAGAACAGGCTCTCCGAGGCCATCAGGAAATGGCCGACCGCCATGATGCTTCCGCCGATGATGACCGCGCGCCGGCGGCCGAGCCAGCGGTCGGAAATCACCCCGCCGAGGACCGGCGTGAAATACACGGTGGCGGTATACAGCCCATAAACCAGGGACGCCTGCTGCTGCCCCAGCATCAGCTGTTTGGTCATGTAATAGACCAGCAGCGCGCGCATTCCGTAGTAGGAGAAGGTCTCCCACATCTGGGTCAGGAACAGGACGCTCAAGCCGCGCGGCTGGCCGAACCAGTCGGATGGCCGGGCGGCGGCATTCACGCCAGCGACTCCGGTGTGCCCCAGACCGCGTCAGCGCAGTCGATGTAGCCGTCGACATACGTCACCGACGGCTTCCGGTCATTGGTGATGAACAAAGGGCCATCCAAGTCGACCACATCGCACTGCTGGCCCAGTATGAAGGCCGGGGCCATGGCCAGGCTGGTGCCGAGCATGTTGCCGACCATCACGCCAAGCCCAAGTTGCTTGGCGCGGGCGGCGATCAGCAGCCCTTCGGTGAGGCCGCCGCATTTATCGAGCTTGATGTTGACGACATCGAAGCGCTCGGCCAGCGCCTCCAGTTCATCCAAGTCCTGCACGCTCTCATCGGCGGCGATCGGAATTTCGCGGCTGATGCCGTCAAGCTCCGATTCATGGCCACGCCGGCAGGGTTGTTCAAGCAGGGACACACGCGCCTCGCGAAGGCCCTTGATCAGCTCAGGCAGCAGATCGCCGGTGTAGCCCTGATTGGCATCAACGCCCATCCAGACGTCGGGACGGGCGCTGCGCACCGCATGCACGCGGCGGATATCGAGTGCGGCATCGCCGGTCAGTTTAAGCTTCAGCGCACGCGCCTGGCCATAGGCGAGCGCCTTGCGTGCCATCACCTCAGGCTCGTCGGCGCCCAGGGTCATGGTGGTCAGCAACCTGCGCAGCGGCGGCAGGCCGGCGAGTTCACGCACACTCGTGCCGGTGCGCTTGGCTTCCAGCTCCCACATCGCGCAATCCAGCGCGTTGCGGGCGCCGCAGGGCGGTAGCTCGGCACGCAGTTCCTCGCGGCTCATGCCGGCGCGGATGCGTTCGCGCAGCGGCTCCAGCCGGGCGGCCATGCTCTCCGGGCGGTCGTCCAGATAGTAGACGCCCGACGCTTCGCCGCGCCCGACATGGCCATCTTGCTCGAGCGTCACCACAAACGCAGGGGAATCACGGAACACATAGCCGGCGATGTGGAATGGTTCCAGCATCTTGAGCATGACGGTGCCACAGATCATTTCGACCGGGGAGGATGCGTTCATATCCGGCCTCAGTAATTGGCGCTGTAGCCGATGATGTTGAACATCACCGTCAGCCATAGAAGGAACAGACAGGACACTGCCAGCAACAGGGCCCAGAACTTGGCAAGGCGGCTGCGGCCGGCGCTGCGTAAAACCTTAGCCACATTGAGCAGCATGAACAGGGTTGCAATCGGCACGACCACGGCGACGGTCAGACGTACCGTATAAACGAGCCAATCCATTCCGGCTGCCACCATGTCCAGGTCGCTCAGCATGCTCACAATGATGCCCATCGCTGAAACCACGACCAGCAGCATGACGAGCGCCGCCCAGCGGATGCGGCGCTGAACCGATGCATCGCCGATGGCCAACGGCGCGGGCAGCCGGTAATGGCGACGTATCAGAGCGGTGACCGGCCAAGCCAGGACGGTCAACAGCAGGACCAGCAAACCGAGCCCCAAGGCCGGCAGGATCCAAACCGATGACTTCCACCACGGCGCGCGCTCGAACAGCATGAAGCCGGAAAACGGATCCGCGCTGAAGCGCATCACGCGGCCATCGACGACTTCGGCGGCGATACGGTCATGACCGGCGACATCACGCCAGACGTAAGGCGAAGTTTCCTTGTATTTTTTCGGTTCGCCGGCGGCATTGTTCAGGCCGGTAACGCTGACGGTACCGTCCTCGTTGACATTGACCTTGACCTGTCCAATGAGATAGACCAGCTCCAGGAATGTGGTTTCCGCGCGGCGGCTGTTATCGTACACGCCGACAAGCTGCTGCGCATGCTGCTTGGCGGTTTCGGCATCGACGGCGCTTCCGGCAACCGCGGCGGCCGGCAGATAGCGGTCGGCGAAGCCTTCAAACAACGTGGTTCTCACCAGGCCGGCGGCGCCCTCTTTGCCGGAGCTGTTCACCGATACGAAGAGGCCGATGCCGTCATCGGGGAACAGGTGCAGGTAGCTGTGGAACCACTGGGTATCGCCGCCGTGGGCGATGGCGCGGTGTCCGTTGATGTTGGTTTCGTAGAAGCCGAGCAGCATGCGGTTCAGCGGCCCGATGGTAGCGGCAGCTGTTGTGTGCATCTCGCGCGCGGTGGCTTCGGAAAGGATGCGGCGGTCACCGTAGGCGCCGTTGTTCAGATGGGCGATCATGAACTTGGCCATATCCGAACCACTGGACGCGAGACTGCCGGCCGGTGACAGGTTGATGTAT
>DATMWF010000167.1:0-8659 GCA_035562675.1 Arenimonas sp.
AGCGGTTCAGCCGCATTGCCGGTGGCCGTTTCCGAGCGGGTCGCCGAATCCTGTGTGTGGATCGAATCGAATTACCCAGCCACCGCGCCGTTGTCGCAGACGGCATCGCTGGCGATTGTGAGGGCCGCCCCGTGATCGACATCATCCGTGAATTCTTCCTGCAGTTCGGCCTCGTCGGCGATCTCGCGTGGCTGCTGCTCAAGATCCTGGTGATCATGATGCCGGTGATCATCGCGGTCGCCTTCTACACCCTGTTCGAACGCAAGATCATCGGCTGGATGCACGTCCGCCAGGGGCCGCAGTACATCGGCGGCGTGTTCGGCATCGGCGTCATCCAGGCGTTCGCGGATGTGTTCAAGATGCTATTCAAGGAGCTGATCACGCCCGACAAGGCCAGCCCGTTCCTGTATCGCCTCGCGCCGCTGATCGCGCTGGCGCCGGCTCTGGCGGCTTGGTCGCTGATTCCGTTCGGTGAGAACGACACCGGTCCGCTGGTTCTGTCCGACATCAACGCCGGTGTCCTGATGCTGCTGGCGCTGACGTCGATGGGCGTTTACGGCATCATTCTCGGTGGCTGGGCGTCCAACTCCAAATATGCGGTGATGGGCGCGCTGCGCGCCGCCTCGCAGGTCATCAGCTACGAAATCGCCATGGGCTTCGCGCTGGTCGGCGTACTGGTCGCCGCCGGCAGCATGAACCTGACTGAAATCGTCAACGCCCAGGCGGGCGACGCCGGTTTCCTGGAATGGTTCTTCGTGCCGCTGTTCCCGCTGTTCCTGGTGTACTTCATCTCCGGTACGGCCGAAACCAACCGCGCGCCGTTCGATGTCGCCGAGGGCGAGTCGGAAATCGTGGCGGGCTTCCATGTCGAATATTCCGGCTCGGCATTCGCCATCTTCTTCCTGGCCGAGTACGCCAACATGATCCTGGTCAGCTTCCTGACCGCGCTGCTGTTCATGGGTGGCTGGCTGTCGCCGTTCCAAGGCTGGTTGAGCGGCCCGCTGGCCGCATCCGGCATCTGGTGGCTGTTCCTGAAGGCGCTGTTCTTCGCGTTCTGCTTCGTCTGGTTCCGCGCAAGCTTTCCGCGCTACCGCTATGACCAGATCATGCGCCTGGGCTGGAAAGTGTTCATTCCCATCACCATCGCGTGGATATTCTTCACGGCGGTGGCGGCCTACAACAACTGGTTTATCTTAGGAGCTTGAGGCCAACCATGATCCGACTGTTCAATTACCTCAAAAGCCTCATGCTGGTCGAGTTCGTCAGGGGCATGGGCCTGACCTTGACCTATATGTTCAAGCCGAAATACAACGTGAACTATCCGTTCGAGAAGTTCCCGCAGTCCGGCCGTTTCCGCGGCCTGCACGCGCTGCGCCGTTATCCGAACGGCGAAGAGCGCTGCATCGCCTGCAAACTGTGCGAAGCGGTCTGCCCAGCGCTTGCGATCACCATCGATTCGGCGCCGCGCGAAGACGGGCAGCGCCGGACCACGCGCTACGACATCGATCTGTTCAAGTGCATCTTCTGCGGTTTCTGCGAGGAGAGCTGCCCGGTCGACTCGATCGTGGAAACCCACATCCTTGAATACCATTTCGAGAACCGCGGCGAGAACATCGTCAACAAGCAGCAGCTGCTGGCCATCGGCGACCGTTACGAAACCGAAATCGCCGAACGCCGCGCCGCCGATGCGGCATACCGATAGGGGAGTGCGCCGTGAATTTTGAACTTATCGCTTTTTATCTGTTCGCCGCCGTGGCGCTGTCATCGGCCATCGCCGTGATCAGCTTCAGGAACCCGGTGCACTCGGTGCTCAGCCTGGTGCTGACGTTCTTCTCGACCGCCTGCCTGTGGCTGCTGCTGCAGGCCGAATTCCTCGGCATCGTGCTGGTGCTGGTGTACATCGGCGCGGTGATGATCCTGTTCCTGTTCGTGGTGATGATGCTCGATGTGCATACGACGCCGGCCCGTGAGGGCTTCATCAAGCATTTCCCGGTCGCCATCGGGGTGGCCGCCGTGATGTTCGGCGAAGTCCTGATGCTGATCGGCGCCGGCGGATCGACGCAGGTGGCGCTGCCGACGCAGAATCCGGCGCTGGTCTCGAGCGAAAGCAACCTGCATTGGATCGCCGAATCGCTGTTCAGCCGCTATATGCTGCCGTTTGAAATCGCGGCGGTCATCCTGACCGTAGCCATCGTGGTCGCCGTGCTGCTGACCCTGCGCCGCCGCGAGGGCACCAAAACCCAGAACGCCAGCCAGCAGGTGCTGGTGCGCGCCGCCGACCGCGTCCGCCTGATCAAGATGGAAGCGGTGAGCAAGCCGTCCGAACGTCCCACGGAGAGCAAATGACCATGATCACGCTGGAACATTACCTCGTGTTCGCCGCCGCGCTGTTCTCGCTGAGCATCGCCGGCATCATCATCAACCGCAAGAACATCATCCTGCTGCTGATGTGCGTCGAGCTCCTGCTGCTGTCGGTCAACGTCAATTTCGTGGCGTTCTCGCGCTTCCTCGGCAATGTCGACGGGCAGATCTTCGTGTTCTTCATCCTGACCGTGGCGGCCGCAGAAGCCGCCATCGGCCTTGCCATCCTGGTCACACTATTCCGCAACCGCCGCACCATCAATGTGGCCGAACTGGATTCATTGAAGGGTTGATGCGATGCTAACCGAGAATGCCATGTTATCCCTGCCGATGCTTCTGGCCATCGCGCTTGCGCCGCTGCTGGGCTCCGTCCTGGCCGGGCTGTTCGGCCGCCAGATCGGAAGGGCGGGGGCGCACTACGCCACCATCCTTCTGGTCTTCCTGAGCTGCGCGCTGTCCGTGTACGTGCTCGGCCAGTTCGTCTACGAAGGCGCGCTGCCGTTCAACCAGAACATCTATACGTTCTTCGAGATAGGCCGGTTCTCCGCGCATGTCGGCTTCATGGTCGACAAGCTGACCGCGATGATGATGGTGGTGGTGACCTTCGTGTCCCTGCTGGTGCACGTGTACACCATCGGCTACATGCATGAGGATCCGGGCTACCAGCGGTTCTTCAGCTACATCTCGCTGTTCACCTTCTCCATGCTGATGCTGGTGATGAGCAACAACTTCCTGCAGCTGTTCTTCGGATGGGAAGCGGTCGGACTGGTTTCCTACCTGCTGATCGGCTTCTGGTACAAGCGCCCTTCGGCGATCTTCGCCAACCTCAAGGCGTTCCTGGTCAACCGCGTCGGCGATTTCGGCTTCCTGCTCGGCATCTGCGGCGTGGTTTACTACACGGGCACGCTGGATTACACGCAGGCGTTCGCGCAGATCTCCGGCGTGGCGCAGGCCAGCATCGAACTGATCCCGGCCTTCAGTGCCCTCGGCATCGGTTTCGGCGCCTGGGAAGTTTCCGCCATCACCTTCATCGCCATCAGCCTGTTCATCGGCGCGATGGGCAAATCGGCGCAGGTTCCGCTGCATGTCTGGCTGCCGGATTCGATGGAAGGCCCGACCCCGATTTCGGCCCTGATCCATGCCGCCACCATGGTCACTGCCGGCATTTTCATGGTCGCACGGATGTCGCCGATCTTCGAACTCAGCCCGACCGCGCTCAGCTTCGTGCTGTTCATCGGCGCCACCACGGCGCTGTTCACCGGACTGATCGGCATCATCCAGAACGACGTCAAGCGTGTCGTGGCCTATTCCACCCTCTCGCAGCTCGGCTACATGACCGTCGCCCTCGGTGTTTCCGCGTATTCCGCGGCGGTGTTCCACCTGATGACGCACGCCTTCTTCAAGGCGCTGCTGTTCCTGGCCGCCGGTTCTGTGATCATCGGCATGCACCATGAGCAGGATATGCGCAAGATGGGCGGGCTGAAGAAATACATGCCGATCACCTATTGGACCAGCCTGATCGGCACGTTGGCCCTGGTCGGCACGCCGTTCCTTTCGGGCTTCTATTCGAAAGACACCATCATCGAAGCCGCCCACCACGCCATGGGCCATGGCAGCTGGGTCAACGTCTATGCCTATTGGGCGGTGATGATCGGCGTTTTCGTGACCAGTTTCTACAGCTTCCGCCTGCTGTACATGACCTTCCACGGCAAGGAGCGCTTCGATGTAACCGCTGCGCATGGTCCTGCAGCAGTGCATCATGCCGAGCCGCACGAAATCCACGGCAATGAATCGCATGATGCCCATCATGACGATCACCATGGCCACGGCGGTCTTCCGCATGAATCGCCATGGGTGGTCACCGTGCCGCTGATCCTGCTGGCGATTCCTTCCATCTTCATCGGGTTCTTCACCATCGGCCCGATGCTGTTCGGCGGCTTCTTCACCGGCGCAATCGAGGTGCTGCCGCACAACGACGTCATCAAGGCGCTGGGCGAGGAGTTCCACGGCCCGGTCGCATTCGCCCTGCATGGCATGCAGATGCCCGCGTTCTGGCTGGCCTTGGCCGGGTTCGCCACGGCGACCTACATTTACCTGTTCAACATCAAAGTGGCGCAGCGCGCGCAGAAACTGTTCGCCTGGCCGATCCGGATCCTCGAAAACAAGTACGGCTTCGACGACCTGTGGATCAAGGGCTTCGCCGGCGGCGGCATCGCGCTCGGCAGGAAGGCCTGGACGGTCATCGACGCCGGCCTGATCGACGGCGTGATGGTGAACGGAACCGCCAACCTGGTCGGACGCATCTCGCGGATGATCCGCGGCATGCAGACCGGCCGCCTGTACACCTATGCGTTTGCGATGATACTCGGCCTGATCATTATGATGGCCATGATCGTCCGCGTGTCTGCTCAATAAGGATCAAGGAATAACCGCATGGGCGCTAATCTTTTATTGTTAAGTACGCTGATCTGGCTGCCGATATTCGGCGGCCTGGTCACCTTCCTGTTCGGCGACCGGCGCATGGGTTCCGCGAAATATTTCGCCCTCGCCGTGGCCGTGGCCTCTTTCCTGCTCAGCATCCAGCTGTACGTCGGCATCGACCAGGCCGATCCGGGCATGCAGTTCGTGGAACTGGTGCCCTGGCTGCCCGGCTTCAACATCAACTACAGCCTTGGTGTGGACGGAATCTCGGTCGCGCTGATCATGCTGACCACGTTCACCAGCGTGCTGGTGCTGCTGGGTTCCTGGAGCTCGATCGAGAACCGCACGCACCAGTACTTCGCCGCGATGCTGGTGCTCGAAGGCCTGATGATCGGCGTGTTCTCCGCAATGGACGCCGTGCTGTTCTATATTTTCTTCGAAGGCATGCTGATCCCGATGTTCATCATCATCGGCATCTGGGGCGGTCCGCGCCGCGTTTACGCCAGCATCAAGTTCTTCCTGTATACCTTCCTCGGTTCGGTGTTCATGCTGGTCGGCCTGGTCTACCTGTACCTGAAGTCGGGCAGTTTCGACCTGGCGGTGTGGGCCAAGCTGCCGTTGAACGGCCAGGAACAGATGTGGCTGTTCTTCGCTTTCCTGGCGGCGTTTTCGGTCAAGGTGCCGATGGTGCCGGTGCACACCTGGCTGCCTGACGCCCACGTCGAGGCGCCGACCGGCGGCTCGGTGATCCTGGCCGCGATCATGCTGAAGATCGGCGGTTACGGTTTCCTGCGTTTCAGCCTGCCGATCGTGCCGGACGCCTCGGCCGAATGGGCCTGGCTGATCATCGCCCTGTCGCTGGTCGCGGTGGTGTACATCGGACTGGTGGCGCTGGTCCAGGAAGACATGAAGAAACTGATCGCCTATTCCTCGATCGCGCACATGGGTTTCGTCACCCTGGCCAGCTTCATCGTGTTCTCGATGGTCCGCCTTGACGGCAACATCGACGGCGCGCGGCTGAGCCTGCAGGGCGGCATGGTGCAGATGATCTCGCACGGCTTCATTTCCGGCGCCATGTTCAGCTGCGTCGGCATCCTGTATGACCGGATGCACAGCCGGATGATCAGGGATTACGGCGGCGTGATCAACACCATGCCCTGGTTCGCCGGATTCTTCGTGCTGTTCGCCATGGCCAACGCCGGGCTGCCGGGCACCAGCGGATTCGTCGGTGAATTCATGATCATCATCGCCGCCTTCCAGGCACATCCGCTGATCGCGTTCTTCGCCGCCTTCACCCTGATCCTCGGCGCGGCCTACACCCTGTGGATGGTCAAACGCGTGGTATTCGGCGACGTCGCCAACCACCATGTCGCCGAACTGACCGACATCAACGCACGCGAAGCCTGGATGCTGGGGCTGTTCGCGGCCGGCGTGCTGGCACTGGGCGTCTATCCGAAACCGTTGATCGATCTGATGGATGCGCCTATCGGCGCACTGGTCGATCACCTAGTGCAAACCAAGCTTTGAGGAACCGTACATGATACCTACCACGTTTTCAGCCGGGGACCTGCACACCATTCTGCCGGAGCTGTTGATCTGTACAGCGGCTTTCGCCCTGCTGATGACGGACCTGTTCATCGACGCCAAACGCCGGGGCCTGATCCATTTCCTGGCCATCGCGGTGTTGGCCGCAGCCGTGCTTCTGACCGTGCGCGACATGGCCACGGTGACCGGCACGGCGTTCTCCGGCATGTTCGTGCGCGATGTGGCGGGCGATGTGCTGAAAATTGCGGTCTATGCCGTTACCGCATTCGCGTTCGTGTATGCCAAGCCGTACCTGATCGACCGCGGCCTTTTCAAATCCGAGTTCTATGTGCTGTGCCTGTTCGCCGTGCTCGGCATGATGTTCATGATTTCGGCCGGCAACCTGACCGTGCTCTATCTCGGCCTGGAGCTGTTGGCGCTGAGCTCTTACGGGCTGGTCGGGCTTGACCGCGACAATCCGGTCGCCTCCGAAGCGGCGATGAAGTATTTCGTGCTCGGCGCGATTGCCTCCGGCCTGCTGCTGTACGGCATGTCGATGCTGTACGGCGCCACCGGCAGCCTGCAGTTCGACGCGATTTACGCCGGGGCAGGGCAGACCGCCTCGCCGTACATGTTCAAGCTGGGCGTGGTCTTCATCCTGGCCGGCATCGCCTTCAAATTCGGCGCTGCGCCATTCCATATGTGGCTTCCGGACGTCTACCAAGGCGCGCCGACCGCCGTCACCGCGTTCATCAGCTCGGCCCCCAAGCTGGCGGCCTTCGCCATGGCGTACCGTCTGCTGGAATCCGCGGCCGGCACCGCATCCGCCGACTGGGTTCCCCTGGTGGCGGGCCTGTCGGCCCTGTCCTTGCTGCTCGGCAACCTGATGGCCCTGGTGCAGACCAATTTCAAGCGTCTTCTGGCCTATTCGACCATTTCCCATGTCGGTTTCCTGCTGCTCGGCCTGTTGAGCGCCGACGCCTTCGGCTACGCGGCGGCGATGTTCTACGCCATCAGTTACAGCATCATGGCCGTGGCCGCGTTCGGTTCCATCATCCTGCTCAGCCGAAGCGGCTTCGACGCCGGCGACATCGATGATTTCCGCGGCCTGTGGGTGAAAAACCCGGGCTACGCGTTCCTTATCCTTTTCGTCATCGCATCGTTGGCGGGCATTCCGCCATTCCTGGGCTTCTTCGCCAAGCTGCAGGTCATCGTGGCGGCGCTGCAGGGCGGCTATCAATGGCTGGCCATCCTGGCCGTGGTGAGTGCCGTGATCGGCGCCTTCTATTACCTGAAACTGATCCGGGTCATGTTTTTCGACAAGCCGGATTCAGACACCGTTCAAGTCAGCCCCGACAACCACCTGCGCGCGGCATTCGCCATCAATGCCGCGGCCCTGCTGGTGCTGGGCGTTTTCTCCAACGGCATCCTGGCGTGGTGCATACGGGCATTTCCGGCCTGAACATATTGTGCTTGTAAGTAGCCGGGCAACTGGCTATAATGACCATTCTCTGATGCGGGGTGGAGCAGTCTGGCAGCTCGTCGGGCTCATAACCCGAAGGTCGTAGGTTCAAATCCTGCCCCCGCTACCAGTTATCATGCAACAGGCCAAGGCAGGTTGTGAGGCTAGTTTAGAGTGCTGTACTGCTCTGAGCGCCGGAACTAGGAAGTACCGGAAAAGGGCCAATTGGCCCTTTTTTGTTAGCAAAATTTACGCAATGCCCGAGGATAATGCGCTATGGCAATGACCGGAAAAGCCTTGGAACTCAAGGAACTGCTTGAACCGACGGTGAACAGCCTCGGTCTTGAGCTGCTCGGCATTGAGTTTTCCCCGGCGGCCGGCAACACCCTGCTGCGTCTTTACATCGACGCGCCCGGCCGTCTGGTCGCCATCGAAGACTGCGAAGCGGTAAGCCGCGAAGTATCGGCCAATCTTGACGTCAATGACCCGATAGCCTCGAATTACACGCTTGAGGTATCTTCGCCGGGCATCGACCGGCCCCTGTTCACCCTGGCGCAGTTCGCCAAATGGGTCGGCGAGCAGGCCAAGGTCAGCCTGAGCCTTCCGCAGGAAGGGCGCAGGCGTCTGCAGGGTGTCATACAATCGGTCAGCGACGGTGCAGTGACATTGCTGGTCGATGGCAGGGAATTCAACGTTTCAATCAGCAATGTGGACAAAGCCAGGCTGGTGCCCGATCTCGTGGCGCTGGGGCTGGTGGCGGAACCTAAAGGCGGGCGCAGGAAAACCGCGCCTGACAAGCATTAATTTCGGCACAGCCGACGTATACGGAGTGGTATTGTGAGTAAAGAACTTTTGTTGGTCATGGAAGCGGTAGCGAACGAAAAAGGCGTT
>DATMWF010000168.1:0-11137 GCA_035562675.1 Arenimonas sp.
GGATGGCCGGTACGGGATTGCCGTACCGGCCGATGTATCAGCCTTCGTCGCGGTAGCGGCGCATCTTCACCGCGCCGGCCAGGAAAGCCAGGCCGATGGCCACGCCGATCCAGAGGTTGGCGGTGCCCAGCAGTCCGTATGTGTTGGCGAGCAGCACGCTCACGGCATTGTCGGGGTTGATGTTGACGTTGGTTTCCGCGACCTGACCGAGCCAGGAGCCGGGGAACACGCTGCCCAGGCCGCGGGCGACGATGACCTTCCAATAACTTTCCAGTACGAACGGTGATCCGGCCAGTGCGTTCACCCATGTCAGGATGACGCCGCCGACGACCGGTACGCCGACCGCCCACAGGAAGGGTTTGGTCTTGGCCCAGCTTGACACGAACAGCAGGTAACCGACCGTAGGCAGCGCCCACAACACGTAAACCGGAATGAAGCTCAGGATCTGCAGGATGACCAGATAGAAATTCTTGTCGCCCAGCACCGGGCCGAACAGGTTCAGGCCGTGGAACGTGGCCAGCACCATCAGGCTGAACAGGACAAGCAGCGACAGAGCCAGCGCGAAGGCGATGGCGATCAGCGGGCCGACAACCAAGGCGGTCAGCGCTTTCGAGATAACCGTGTCCCGGTCGGAAACCGGCAGGGATTTCCAGAACAGGATGCTGCGGTCCTTGCGCTCATCATACAGGCTGCCCAGGCAGTAGAAGAACACCACGAAACCGAGCGTGAACATCAGCGGCATGGCCACGGCAGGGTAGCCGACCGCCAGGCCCTTGGCAAACTCGATTTTTTCCGAAACGCTGATGCTGCTGAGCGCCTGCTGCAGACTGATGCTGCTGTTGCCGTCCAGATGGAAGCCGCCTTTGCTGCCGGCCACGGAGGCGAACAGCATGGAACCGATGGTCAGCAGGGCCAGAAGCCCGGAAACCACCACCGGCGCCCAGAAATAGCCGCCTTTGTGTTCCCAGTATTCGCGTTTCAAAAGCCATTTCATCGTATTCATGCGTAGGTTCCTTTCATGGTGGCAACAAACAGATCGGCGATACCCGGCGTTTTCAGTTCACCGAGCTGCGCCAGGGTGGTGCGGGGGACGCCGTCGAACAAAAACACGGTTTTTCCGAAAATGGTGCGTTCGTCGATGGGGTTGAGGGCCTTGGCCGCCGCGTAATTATCCGGGTTGACCATCACTTCGGCAAAACGCTCGCCGATCTCGTCCATGCTGGTGTTCAGGGTGATCTTGCCCTCGCGGATGAAGATCAGGTCACTCAGGATATGCTCGATCTCCTCGACCTGGTGGGTAGTGACGATGATGGTCTTGTTCTCGTCGAAATACTCTTCCAGCAGGTTCTGGTAGAACTGCTTGCGGTAAAGGATATCCAGGCCGAGGGTCGGCTCGTCGAGCACCAGCAGTTTGGCGTCGATGGACATCACGATGGCCAGGTGCAGCTGCACGATCATGCCTTTGGACATCTCCTTGACCTTCATGTCCGGGCTCAACTTGGTCTTGGCCAGGTAATCCTTGGCCTTCTGGCGGTTGAACTTGGGGTGCACGCCTTCCACGAAGTCCAGGACCTCCCTGACGCGGATCCAGCGCGGCAGCACCGCGACATCGGCGATGAAACAGACATCGTTCATCAGGTCGTCGCGTTGGGTGCGCGGGTCATAACCCAGCACTTTCAACTCGCCCTCGAACGGAATCAGCCCCAGTGCGGCTTTCAGGGTTGTGGTTTTACCTGAGCCGTTGGGTCCAATCAGACCGACGATGCGGCCGGGCTGGATGGCCAGATTGATATGGTCCACGGCAAGGTGCTTGCCGTAGCGTTTATTGAGGCCTTTCGCAGTCAAGACGCCGCTCATTGCTTTTCTCCCTTTGCTGTCGCTAATAATTGTTCGATATTGAGGCCGAGACGCTGGATGCGTTCCGCGATCTGCGGCCATTCATCCTGCAGGAAACGCTGCTTCTCGCTGGACAGTAACTGATTGCGCGCGTTTTCACTCATGTACATGCCCAAGCCGCGGCGTTTTTCCACCACCTGTTCATCGGCCAGTTCCTGGAACGCACGGGATACGGTGATCGGGTTAAGCTGGTATTCGGCGGCGATCTGGCGTACCGAGGGCAGGGCGTCGCCGGGCTTGATGAAGCCATCCAGCATCATGCCGACCAGCTTGTCCTTCAGTTGACGGTAGATCGGGCTGTTGTCGCTCCATTGGACGCTCATTGGCGGACTCCCGAGGTGATGTTGGATTTCCCGAATGAAAAATACGGGGCGGTGAACGCGCGGCGGGCTTTTTTCCGTATGACGGGACCGACGTTGGCGTCTGCATCAACCATCAAGGCGTTTTGGTGCGTCGCGGCTGTTTTTGCCGGATCGAACGGCATGGGCTGATTGCCGGATAGGTACGCGGCAAACAACATCACGCCTGATAGTGTTAGGCTTGTCAGCGTGTTTTTCATCGAGAGGGCCATAGGTGACTCCGGTGGTGTATGCGTTAGGTGTTGTAGGTAACTATAACAGTATATTTTTAGCTGTCAACACTTTATTCACGGCATTTCGCTTAATTTGTTTATGTTTAATTCATAAAAAACCAAAGGATTGTCATTATGCTAAATAATTCAATAAGATGCGCGCTCATGGTGATGGTCATGGGAACGGCTTCCGCCGCCACAAAACCGGATGTGTTGAACCACAGTTACAGGACGTTGGCAGGCAAAGAGCAGGTCAACCTCAAGAAAACCTATGCCGGTAAGGTCGTTCTGGTGGTCAATACAGCCAGCAAATGCGGCTATACACCTCAATTCGAAGCGCTGGAAGCCTTGAATGCGAAATATTCCAAGCAGGGTTTCGCGGTCATCGGCTTTCCGTCCAATGATTTCATGGGCCAGGATCCCGGTTCGGAGAAGGAAATCAAGGACTTCTGCACGCTGACTTACGGCGTGAAATTTCCGATGTACGAAAAGGTCCACGTCAAGGGCAACGAAACAACCCCGCTTTATCTTGACCTGAAAGCGGCCACCGGCGATGTTCCCGGCTGGAACTTCCATAAGTTCCTGATTGACCGCAAAGGCAATGTCATCGGAAGTTTCCCGAGCAAGATCAAGCCTGACGATGCCCAGATCGTGGCGAAAATCGAAACGGCCTTGAACGCCAAATAAACGATATCAATAATTAATTGCCCTAAGCCCCTTTTGCAACGACAATAGGGGCTACTTTTTTGTGGAGTCCGAGACTAATGAAGTTCAGCAATCCCGTGGTAACCGTGTTCGCCGGCGCCTTGATGGCTTTCAGCCTGTCCGCCTGCAGCAAAGACGACAAAGCCGCCGAAGCGAAAAGCAGCAAAGCCCCTGAAATCACCAGCACGGCGGTAGGCACGGAAACGGTCAAGGGCATCTCCGGCCAGAACAACGAACAGAAGCAGGTCAGCTACATGATCGGCATGGATATCGCCAAGTCCCTGGAGCAGATCAAACAGGAAATCGACGTGAAGGCGCTCAACGCCGGCCTGTCCGACCAACTCAACGGCAAAGCCCTGCTCAATGAAGAGCAGCACAAGCAGATCCGCGACGCGTTCTCGGTGAAGCTGCAGGCGCATGCCGAAAAGGTCGCCGCGGAACTGCCCAAGAAGAACCTCGAGGAAGGCAATGCGTTCCTGGCCAAGAACAAGGCCGTCAAGGGCGTGGTGACCACCGCCAGCGGTCTGCAGTACCAGATCTTGCGTCAAGGCGCCGGCGCCAAGCCGAATCCGACCGACCTGGTCAAAGTGCATTACAAGGGCACCTTGCTGAACGGTCAGGAATTCGACAGTTCCTATGCGCGCAACGAGCCAATCGATTTCCCCCTGGACAAAGTGGTCCCGGGCTGGAGCGAAGGCGTGGGCCTGATGTCGGTCGGCAGCAAATACAAAATGTGGATTCCCGCCGCGTTGGCCTATGGCGAGATGGGCAGTCCGCCGACCATCGGTCCTAACGCGACATTGGTTTTCGAAGTCGAGCTGCTTGAAATCAACCCCGCTGAACAAGCACCCGCTGCGCAATAAGCCCAACCAGGAAACGCCATGAAAGTCACCGTGTTCGGAACGGGTTACGTTGGTCTGGTGACCGGTACCTGCCTGGCTGAAATGGGCAACCATGTGGTCTGTGTCGATATCGACAGCGCGAAAGTGGACGGCCTCAACAAGGGCGTGATTCCCATTTTCGAGCCGGGACTGTCGCCCATGGTGGTGCATAACCACCAGGAAGGCCGCCTGCAGTTCACCACCGACGCGAAACTGGCCGTCGAACACGGTGATGTCATTTTCATCGCGGTCGGCACACCGCCCGACGAGGACGGCAGCGCCGACCTGCAATATGTGCTGGCCGTGGCCAATACCATCGGCCAGCACCTGACGCGCTACGCCGTAGTGGTCAATAAATCCACGGTGCCGGTCGGTACCGCCGACAAAGTGCGGAACGCCGTCACCTGCCAGCTTCAGGACCGCGGCGCCGAATGGGCGTTCGATGTGGTATCCAACCCGGAGTTCCTGAAAGAAGGCGACGCGGTCAAGGACTGCATGCGTCCTGACCGCATCGTGATCGGGTCGACATCCACCAAGGCCCTGGACCACATGAAGCGCCTGTACGCGCCGTTCAACCGCAACCATGACCGTATCGTCGCCATGGACGTGCGCTCCGCGGAGCTGACCAAGTACGCGGCGAACGCGATGCTGGCCACCAAAATCAGTTTCATGAATGAAATGGCCAATATCGCCGAGCGGGTAGGCGCCGATATCGAGATGGTCCGTCACGGCATCGGCTCCGATCCGCGCATCGGCTACAGTTTCATCTACCCAGGCGCGGGTTACGGCGGTTCCTGTTTCCCGAAAGACGTACAGGCCCTTGAGCGCACCGCCAGGCAATACGGCTACGAGGCGCGGATATTGAGCGCCGTCGAAGCCGTGAATGACCGCCAGAAAGACAAACTGTTCGAAATGATCAGCAGACATTTCGACGGTGACGTCAAAGGCAGGACGTTTGCCGTCTGGGGGCTTTCCTTCAAACCGAACACCGACGACATGCGCGCCGCGTCAAGCCGTAACCTGCTGGCCAGCCTTTGGGCGGCCGGCGCCAAGGTGCATGCTTTCGATCCGGAAGCGATGCATGAAGCCGAGCGCATATTCGGCCAGCGCGACGATCTGATGCTGGTGGGCACCGCCAATGCCGCGCTGCAGAATGCCGACGCCCTGGTGGTGGTCACCGAATGGAAAAACTTCCGCAGTCCGGATTTCGACATGCTGAAAAACAGCCTGTCAGCCGCCGTTGTTTTCGACGGCCGCAACATCTATGATCCGGCGTCGGTCGAACAGGCCGGGCTCGCCTATTACGGCATCGGGCGCGGCCGTGCCATCGCCAGGCCCGACTGATGGACCACGGGCATAGCGAGCTGGAACTCCGCCTCGTCGAGCTGGAAATGCGCCTGAGCTTCCAGGAGAGCGCCATCCTCGAGCTCAGCGATGCATTGGCCCAGGCCCGTCTTGACACCTATCAGCAGTCCGAAATGCTCAAGCGCGTCGTTGAAGAGCTGAAAACCGTCCGGACATCCTTATACGCCGATGCCGGATCCGAGCCGCCACCACCGCACTATTGATTGCGTTTTCCGGAAGACCATGAGCAGCTCATTCAAAGACCAATTACTCGGTTTGGGGTTTAAAACCAGCCCGAAACCGGAGCACAGACCGAAGCCGGCAAGGCCACAGGAACAGGCGCTTGCCGCCAGGACGAAAAAAGCCGCTCCGCACGCCAAGCCGAAAACACAGCAGGAAATCGATCTTGCGAAGGCTTTTGCCCTGCGCAGCCAGCAGGAAAAACGCGAACGTGAAGCGGCCGAGCGTGAGAAGCAGGAGTCGGCCCGCCAGAAGAAGCTGGCAAAGGAAGCCGTCGCCAATCTGCTGGAAGGCCAGACCTTGAATTCGTCCGATGCCGACATCGCCAGGCATTTCTCCTACGGCGGGAAGATCAAACGGCTGTATGTCACGCCGGAACAGTTATCCGCGCTCAACGCCGGCGAGCTGGGAATCGTGCAGCACAACGGGCGTTATTGCCTGGTGTCCAAAGCGATCACGCTGGCCGTGCGCGCATTGCTTCCGTCACTGGTCGCGCTGTATTGCGACGGTGACGAAGAAAGCCTTCCCGAGGGCTATGACGACCCGCGCTTTCAGATACCGGACGATCTCATCTGGTAATCACTCCGGGTCGTAGTCCAGATTGGCGGACAGGAATTTCTCAGCCATCTCCAGACTGATGCCCTTGCGGGCGGCATAATCCTGCACCTGTTCCTTGCTGATGCGCCCGACCACGAAATACTGGCTTTGCGGATGCGAGAAGTAATAGCCGCTGACCGCGGAAGCGGGATGCATGGCGAAGTTTTCCGTCAGCATCAGGCCGATGTTCCTTTCCGCATCGAGCAAGTCGAATATCCTGGTTTTCTCGCTGTGGTCGGGGCAGGCCGGATAGCCCGGGGCAGGGCGGATGCCTTGGTATTTTTCCTGGATGAGGTCTTCGTTTTCCAGCTGTTCGCCTTGGGCATACGGCCAGAATTCGGTGCGTACCCGCCGGTGCAGCCATTCGGTGCAGCTTTCGGCCAACCGGTCGGCGAGCGCCTTGAGCAGGATCGATGAGTAGTCGTCCAGCTGCGCCTCGAAGGCCTTCGCCCGTTCATCGACGCCTGCTCCGCAGTTCACCGCGAAGGCACCGATATAATCGGCCTTGCCGCTGTCCTGGCTGGCGACGAAGTCAGCCAGGCAAAGGTTGGGCCTGTCCTGCGGTTTCTGCGCCTGCTGGCGGAGGAACTGCAGGGTGATGCCGTCTCCTCCGGCGTTCACCACGATTTCTTCTGCGCGGCTGCTGGCCGGCCAGAATCCGAACACGGCCTGCGCGTGCAGCCAATTCTCATCGACGATGCGTTTGAGCATGTCCTGCGCGTCCTGGAATAACTGACTGGCCTGTTCGCCCACGACCGGATCGGTCAGGATCGCCGGGTAACGGCCGGACAGCTCCCAACTCTGGAAAAACGGCGTCCAGTCGATGGTGGCAACCAGTTCTTCGAGCGGGATGTCCTTCAACACCTGCACACCGAGCTGTTTAGGCGCAACAGGTTCGAACCGGCTCCAGTCGATGCGCAGTCCGTTGGATCGCGCCTGCTCCAGGCTGACAAGGGCCTTGCTGTCTGACTTCTGGGAATGCCGAAGCCTTATCTGCGCGTAATCGGCCACGATTTCCTGCAAAAGTCCGGCATGCTGTTCCGGTTTGCAGACGGCGGCGGCGATACTGACCGCCCGCGACGCGTCCTTGACCCAGACCACCGGAGTCTGCAGGTGCGGCGCGATCTTCAGCGCCGTATGCGCGCGCGAGGTCGTGGCGCCGCCGATCAGCAGCGGCAGGGTGATGTTCTGGCGCTTCATTTCCTTGGCCACATGGCTCATTTCATCCAGTGACGGGGTGATCAGGCCGGACAGCCCGATCGCCACCGCATTGTTCTCGATGGCCGCGTCGATGATCTTCTGCGCCGGCACCATGACGCCCAGGTCGATGATTTCGAAGTTGTTGCAGGCCAGTACCACGCCCACGATGTTCTTGCCGATGTCGTGCACATCGCCTTTGACGGTCGCCATGACGATTTTTCCGTTCGAGCTGCTGGCCTTGCCGGGATCCTTGAGGGCCTCGATGAACGGCAGCAGGTGCGCGACGGATTTCTTCATGACCCGGGCGGACTTGATCACCTGCGGCAGGAACATCTTGCCGGCGCCGAAGCGGTCACCGACGATGTTCATGCCGCGCATCAGTATCCGCTCGATCACCTCCAGCGGATGGCCGACGGTCAGCCGGGCCTGTTCGGTATCGTCAACGACGAATTCATCCAGGCCATGCACCAAGGCGTGCACCAGGCGTTCATCAACGGGAAGTTCGCGCCATGCCAACGTTGCGTTGACGGCGCCTTCCGTTTTGCCCGATGTGAAGCGTTCGGCGTTTTCAAGCAGGCGCTCGGTCGCTTCCGGATGCCTGTTCAGCACCATATCCTCCACCAGTAACCTGAGTTCGCCGTCGAGGTCGTCATAAAGCGGCATGGCACCGGCATTGACGATGCCCATGTCCATGCCTTTGTTGATGGCGTGGTACAGGAACACCGAGTGGATGGCCTCACGCAGCGGATTGTTACCCCTGAAACTGAAGCTGACGTTGGATACGCCGCCGGATACGTGCGCCAGGGGAAACCGGCGCTTGAGCTCGGCACAGGCCTCGATGAACGCCACGGCGTAATCGTCATGCTGTTCAATGCCGGTGCCGATGGCGAATATGTTCGGGTCGAAAATGATGTCTTCGGGCGGGAAATCCAGTTTTTCGGTCAGCAGGGCGTAAGCGCGCGAGCAGATGTCGATTTTCTGCTGCAGGTTTTCCGCCTGTCCGTGTTCGTCAAAGGCCATGATGACCGCCGCGGCGCCGTAGCGTTTTATCAGTCCGGCCTGTTCCAGGAAGGACTGCTCGCCTTCCTTCAGCGAAATCGAGTTCACCACGCATTTGCCCTGCACCCATTTCAGGCCGGCTTCCAGCACCGACCATTTCGAGGAGTCGATCATGATCGGCACTTTGGCGATATCGGGCTCCGCGGCGATCAGGCGCAGGAAATGCACCATGACGGCTTCCGAATCAAGCATGCCGTCGTCCATGTTGATGTCGATGATCTGGGCGCCGTTCTCGACCTGCTGCTTGGCCACATGCAGGGCTTTTTCGAATTCCTTCTGCAGGATGAGTTTCTTGAACTGCGCCGACCCGGTGACATTGGTGCGTTCACCGACATTGACGAAGTTGATGTTCGGGGTGATGACGAACGGTTCCAGTCCGGACAGGCGCGTATAGGACGGCAGAACAGGTATGCTGCGCGGTGCCTGCGCTGACACGGCGTCGGCGATGGCCTTGATGTGTTCCGGGGTGGTGCCGCAGCAGCCGCCGACGATGTTCAGCAGGCCGGACAGGGCGAATTCCTTGAGCTGTTCCGCCATGTATTCAGGCGATTCGTCGTAGCCGCCCATCGCATTCGGCAGTCCGGCGTTGGGATGGCATGAAACATGGGTGTCGGCGCATTCGCTCAACACGTCCAGATGGGCGCGCAGGTCTTTCGCGCCCAAGGCGCAGTTCAAGCCGATGGACAGCGGTTTGACATGGCGCAGCGAATACCAGAACGCTTCAGCCGTCTGTCCCGAAAGGGTTCGCCCGGAACGGTCGGTGATGGTGCCGGAGATCATCAGCGGCAGCCTGCAGCCCAGTTCGATGAATACCTGTTCAATGGCGAACGCAGCGGCTTTGGCGTTCAGTGTGTCGAAAATGGTTTCTATCATCAGGATGTCCGCGCCGCCCTTGATCAGGGCATGCGCCGCTTCCATGTAATGCGCCTTCAAGGTATCGAAATCGGTGTTGCGGAACGCCGGATCGTTGACATTCGGGCTTATCGAGGCCGTTCGTGATGTCGGCCCCAGTACACCCACCACGAATCGTGGCCTGTCCGGCGTCAGGTTTTCGATGGCGTCGCAGCAATCACGCGCCAGCTTGGCGGCGGCGAAATTCAGTTCCGCCGCCAGATGTTCCAGCCGGTAATCCGACTGCGAGCTCTGCGTTGCGTTGAAGGTGTTGGTTTCGATAAGGTCGGCGCCGGCAGAGAGATATTGCGTATGGATATCGGCAATGATCTGCGGCTGGGTCAGGGTCAGTAAATCGTTATTGCCTTTCAGGTCGTGCGCGCATCCGCAACCGGCGTGATGCTGATGTTCGGCGCTGAACAGGGCATCGAAACCGTCTTTAAAGCGCAGGCCGCGATAGTCGTCCTCCTGCAGGTCATGGCGCTGGATCATGGTGCCCATGGCGCCGTCCAGTATCAGGATCCTGTTTTTCAGCGCGTTTTCAAGCGCAGCGACTCGTTCGGGGTTTTTCCAAGGCAGCATCAGGGTTTCTCGGCCAGTAACATGAGTATTTCAAAGTGCGGCGCCCGGCGCTCGCGGCTGACGACTTCGCAGTGTTTTACGGTCAATCCGGACTTTTCCGCATGGCGGATCAGCTCCTTCTGGCTGAAGCCGAGGTTTTCATGTCCGAACGGTTCCACCACGCTTCGGTGACCGTGTTTCATGAGGCAGCTGAGCAGCAGCTGGCCTTTCGGCTTGAGTACACGCGCCGCTTCCTCAATCACCAACGCGGGTTTCTTGGTATAGCTCAAAGCATGCATCATCAGCACAAGATCGAATTGCGCGGCCCCGAAAGGCAACTCGTGCATATCCGCTTTCATCACCGATACGGTGGGCCACTTCTTCAGGCGTTCGGCGGCGGCAAGCACCACTTTGGGGCTTGAGTCAACGCACACATAGCGTTTGGCATAAGGCGCGAACAGTTCGGCCAGCACACCATCGCCGGAAGCGACGTCCAGCACTTCACCTGGACTGATCAGCGGCAATGCTGTGCGCGCCAAGGCTTCCCACGTGCGGCCTGGGGAATAATGGCGTTCCATGTCGCCGGCAACGGTGTCCGGCCAGTTCTGGTCAACGGCGCGCCGTGCCAGCACCAGGCTGAGGCGTTCGAAATCCTGTTTAAGCAACGGATCATCGGTTCCCGAGCGCAAGGCCTGCCACAAACTGTGTTCGGCCGGCTCAAGATCTTTGTCATTGAAGCGGTAATAGGAACTGACGCCGGAACGGCGGTCACGTACCAAGTCGAATTCTTTCAGTTTCGCCAGATGGGTGGATACCCTGGGCTGCGCCAGGCCGGTGATGGACGCCAGCTCAGCCACGGTTAGCTCTTCATGCTCCAGCAGCGCCAGCAAGCGCACGCGCGTTGGGTCTGCCAGAACCTTCAGGCATTGTGACCATGACTCTAAATCCATATATATCCTTTTATCATGATGTAAAGATATATACATTTCATGGGTTTGGCAATACATACGTATGCGTTGTGCGGGCGGTTTAAGTTAAAATAGGCAATTACCACTTTCCTGAGGCTGTTATGGACTTTAGTTTCACTGACGAACAACTGATGATTCAAGACGTCGCGCGCCGCATCGCACAGGAAAAAATTGCGCCAAGCGCGGAGCATTTCGACCGGACCGGCGAGTTTCCGCTGGAGAAC
>DATMWF010000169.1:0-3651 GCA_035562675.1 Arenimonas sp.
CCTGGCAACAGCAATTTCCAGGTGGCTTGGTTGTGCCGGCCGCCATCCAGCCGGACCAGCCTGAAATCATGGCGGCGGTCCGGCTGCCGGGTTTTCGACGACAGCGCGTCGATCACGTCCTGTGCATCGTCCAGCACGTCGATCACGCCATCGCCGTCACGGTCATCGGTTTCCTCGGCGGTGCCGGCCGCCAGATACACGGCGAAGCGCTTCGGCATCGGTTTGCCGGCAATCAACTGAGGCGCCAAGCGTCCGGAGGCGTCGCCGGACACCGTACTCAGCCAAAACGAAGGCGAGAATCCGCCGACCCGGCTGAATGTCTCGGGATAATTCCAGCCGATGTTGAAAGCGCTGGCCGCGCCCAGCGACCAACCCAGGATGGCGCGCGCCTGCGGCTTGGCGCGTGTCCGGTACCGGCTGTCGATGAATGGCACCAGTCCGCCGGCCAGCCAATCGGAATAGGCGTGCGCGTTGGCGCCGACCGGTCCGAAGCGGCTCTGCGCCGGTAGGCTTCGACGTTTGCCGCGGTCCGAAAAGCCATAAACGGCCATCCGGTCCGGCGGCGCCGACACCGCCACCACGATCACCGGCGCGATGCGGTTTTCGCCATACAGGGCCTGCAGGGCCTGCTTCAGCGCCACCGCCCCGGCATCCTGGCCGTCGTTGATGTACAGGCTGGCGTACCGCCGTTTGGCCTTGGCCGAATAGCCCGGCGGCAAAATAACCTCTATCTGCACGTTCCGGCCGAGTACGGGCACCGGCAGGTCGTGCCGGACCGCCTGCAGGCCGGACAGTGAATACGTATGCACCGGCGCAGCGGGAATTCGCACGGCGCCGGACGCCAGGGCGCTGGACAGCAGGGACAGCAGCAACACGACGCGCGCCAGCATGCCGGCGACCGGCGCCTGGGCCCTATTCAGGTCCGTGGATAAGGAACTGGCGGTCATTCTTTCCACTCTCATCGGCACAATGCCGGATGCTAAGATGTTACAAGTTTTCAACAGGCGGTGTCGGAACACGGTATGGGCGGAATGATAAACAAGGTGTTGATTGTGGGCGGCGGCACGGCGGGCTGGATGACGGCGGCGTTCCTTTCCCAGGCGTTGGGCAAGGCCTGCCGGCTGCAGCTGATCGAGTCCGATGAAATCTCCACCATCGGGGTCGGCGAAGCGACCATTCCGCCGATCATCAACTTCAATACCGCGCTCGGCATCGACGAAAACGAATTCATCAAGGCCACCCAGGCCACTTACAAGCTGGGCATCCAGTTCAGGAACTGGGGCAGCGTGGGCGCGCAATACACGCACGGTTTCGGCAGCATGGGCCACAACACCGGCCTGATCGAGTTCTACCACTACTGGCTGAAAATGCACCAGGCCGGCAAGGTCGACCGCATCGATGACTATTCAATCAACCTGCTGGCCTGCGAACGCAACAAATTCCTGCGCGCCACCAACCAATACAAGAACTCGCCGCTTCAGGACATCGGCCACGCCTTCCATTTCGACGCCGGGCTGTATGCCAAGTTCCTGCGCGCCTACAGCGAGGAACGCGGCGTGGTGCGCAACGAGGGCAAGATCAGCTCCGTGCAGCAGCATCCGGAAACCGGCTTCGTCACCTCGGTGACCATGGAAAACGGCGATGTGCACGAAGCCGACCTGTTCATCGACTGCTCCGGCTTCCGCGGCCTGTTGATCGAGCAGACCCTGAAAACCGGCTACGACGACTGGAGCCACTGGCTGCCCTGCGACAGCGCCCTGGCGGTGCCCTGCGAATCGGTCACTCCGCTGACGCCCTATACCCGCTCCACCGCGCACAGCGCCGGCTGGCAATGGCGCATCCCGCTGCAAAGCCGCATCGGCAACGGCCATGTGTACTGCAGCCAGTTCATGGGCCAGGACGAGGCCAGCGCGATCCTGATGGACAACCTCGACGGCAAGGCCCTGGCCGAGCCGCGCCTGATCCGCTTCACCACCGGCAAGCGCAGGAAGTTCTGGAACAAGAACGTGGTCGCCATCGGCCTGTCCGGCGGCTTCATGGAGCCGCTGGAATCGACCTCGATCCATCTGATCCAGAAAGGCATATCGCGCATCGTCTCGTTCTTTCCGGACCGGGACTTCGGGCAGACCGACATCGATGAATTCAACCGGCAGTCGACCGCCGAATACGAACAGGTCCGCGACTTCATCATCCTGCATTACCATGCCAGCCAGCGCACCGATTCGGCGTTCTGGAACCACTGCCGCAGCATGGATGTTCCGGACGCCCTGAAGGATAAAATCGCGCTGTTCCGCGGCAATGGCCGCATATACCGCCTCCAGAACGAGCTGTTCACCGAAACCAGCTGGTTCCAGGTCATGTTCGGGCAGGGCATCAAGCCGCAGGGCTACCATCCGCTGGTGGACGGCAAGTCCGAGGAACTGATCGGCAAGATGCTCGCCGACATCAAGCGCGTGATGCACGGCGTGACCGACCTGATGCCCAGCCATGAGGATTTCATCGCGCAGAACTGCAAAGCCCCGCCGATGCCGATGATGTAAAGCGGTACGCCGCCCGCACATGCCAACCCAACACCAACGGTGACCCGCGTATGACGCCTTTCGACCTGTCCGTGCTGTTTTTCCTGCAGATGGCCTTCATCCTGGCGGCCTGCAGGGCGACCGCATGGGTATTCATGAAGATCGGGCAGTCGCGGGTGGTCAGCGAGATGATCGCCGGCGTGCTGATGGGACCCTCGCTGCTGGGCATGGTGTTCCCGGAGTTCAGCGCCTATCTTTTCCCTGAGGCGTCCAAGCCGATCCTGTTTTCAGTCGCGCAGATCGGTCTGGTGCTGTACATGTTCCTGATCGGCGTAGAATTCGATGTCGGGATGATCCGCAGGCGCCTGAAAAGCGCGGCCAGCATTTCGGCGGCCGGGATCATCGCGCCGTTCGCCCTGGGTGGCGTGCTGGCGTATTTCATCGCCGATGATCCACAGCTGTTCGCCGAAAAGACTTCCAGCGTTGAGGCCATCCTGTTCATGGGCGCGGCCATGTCGATCACCGCCTTCCCGATGCTGGCACGGATTATCTTTGAACAGGGCCTGAGCCGGACGTCGATCGGTACCCTGGCCCTGGCCGCCGGCTCGCTGGACGACGTGGCCGCCTGGTGCGTGTTGGCCGTGGTGCTGGCCAGTTTCCAATCCGACTGGAGCATCGCCCTGATGGCCATCGGCGGCGGCGTGCTGTTCGCGCTGGTCGCGCTCACCCTGGTGAAGAAACTGCTGCAGCCGCTGGGCGACAAGGTGCAGGTCGCCGGCCTGATGAATCCGGACATCCTGGTGTTCGTCCTGCTGCTGGTCATGCTCGGCGCCTGGTTCACCGATTTCATCCAGATCTATGCGGTGTTCGGCGCCTTCATCATGGGCATCGCCATGCCGCGCGGCAAATTCGCCGAGGAGCTGCACCGGCAGATGTATCCGCTGACCGTGGCGCTGCTGCTGCCGGTGTTCTTCGTGTATTCCGGGCTCAACACCAAGATCGGCCTGGTCAACACGCCCTATCTGTGGGGCCTGGCCGCGCTGGTGCTGCTGGTGGCCGTCGCCGGCAAGGGCCTTGCCTGTTATGCGGCGGCACGCTGGCATGGCGAAAGCCACAAGGAATCGATGGCCAT
>DATMWF010000170.1:0-4470 GCA_035562675.1 Arenimonas sp.
TAGAAGGTCAGCCAGTGCAGGGCCACGATGGTGCCGATGCCGGCATAGGTCAGGATCAGTTTCGGCGGCAGCGCGGCGATGCCGCGCCATACCTTCGGCAGGATGGCCAGGAACAGGCTGACCAGCAGCATGCGCCACACCACCAAGGCCTGCGCGGGCAGGGTGATCAGCTTCCCGAGGATGGCGGTGAAGCCCCACAGCAGCACGCAGAAATGGATTTGCCAGAACGCCTTGCGCTCGGCGGCCGAATGCGGCATGGCTTACTTCTTCGTGGTCTTTTTGGCGGGCGGTTTTTTGGCCGGTATTCTTTTCGCGGCGGGTTTCTTCAGGGTGATGGCCTGTTTGACCAGCTCCGATTTTTTTTCGCCGTTGGATTTCTTCAGCGGCGCCTTCGCCGCCGGTTTGGCGTCCGTCCTGCCCCCGGCGATGGAATTCAGCACGTCCTGGGCATGGGTTTTGGTGTTGACCTTCTCCCAGACCTGCTCGATGTTGCCGTCTGCGCCGACCAGGAAGCTGCTGCGCGAGATGCCCATGTACTTTTTGCCGTACATGCTCTTTTCGACCCAGACCCCGAAGGCTTCGATCAACGCTTTATCGGTGTCGGCCAGCAGCGGGAATGTCAGGGCGTATTTGTCGGCGAATTTTTTGTGGCTGGCGACCGAATCCATGCTCACGCCAAACGTCAGGATGCCAAGCGTGTTGAACTGCTCCAGGTCGGACTGAATGCCGCAGGCCTGCACGGTACACCCGGGGGTTGAATCCTTGGGATAGAAATAAACCAGATAACGCTTGCCTTTCAACTGCTTGGAATCATGTTTTGAACCGTTTTGGTCCAATGCCGTGAAACGCGGTGCTTTATCGCCTGGGGCCAGCATATCCTCTCCGAAACCTGTATGAACAAGGCGTATAGTCTAATCGGCTTTGCGCTTGCATTGCGTGATGGGGGTGTTTAATATATTGAACAACTGTTGAGGATAACGCTATGAGCAAAAATACCGAGTTACAACAACGCCGCGTCGATGCGGTTGCCCGCGGTGTCGGCAACGCCACCCAGCTGTTCGCCGTCAAGGCGCTCAACGCCGAGATCTGGGACGCCGACGGAAAACGCTATATCGATTTCGCCGGCGGTATCGGCGTGCTGAACACCGGGCACCGCCATCCGAAAGTGATGGCGCGCATCCAGCAGCAGCTGGATGCCGTGGTGCATAGCTGCTTCCAGGTCATGCCTTACGAGCCTTACATCGCGTTGGCCGAGCAGCTCAACAAGCGCGCCCCCATCGATGGCAAAGCCAAAACCCTGTTCGTCACCACCGGCGCGGAAGCGGTCGAGAATGCGGTCAAGATCGCGCGCGCCTATACCAAGCGTCCCGGCGTGATCGCCTTCGGCGGCGGTTACCACGGCCGCACCCTGCTGACGCTCGGCCTGACCGGCAAGGTCGCGCCTTACAAGATCGGCTTCGGCCCGTTCCCGGCCGACATCTTCCATGCCCGTTTTCCGCACGCCTATCACGGCGTCAGCGTCGATGATACCCTGCAGGACATCGCCAACCTGTTCAAATACGACATCGAACCCTCGCGCGTGGCGGCCTTCATCATCGAGCCGGTGATCGGCGAGGGCGGCTTTGTGCCCACGCCGCCTGAACTGATGCGCGCCCTGCGGGCGCTGTGCGATGAGCATGGCATCCTGCTGATCGCCGACGAAGTGCAGAGCGGTTTCGCTCGCACCGGCAAGCTGTATGCCATGGAGCATTTCGACGTCAAAGCCGACTTGATCACCACCGCCAAGTCGCTGGCCGGCGGCATGCCGCTGGCCGGCGTGATCGGCCGCGCCGAGGTGGTCGATGCACCGGCGGCCGGTGGCCTCGGTGGCACGTATGGCGGCAATCCGGTGGCCTGCGCGGCGGCGCTGGGCGTGCTCGAGGTGATTGATTCCGAAAACATCCTGGAACGCGCCGTGCTGCTCGGTGAAAAACTCGCGGCGTATGTCACCGGTCTTTCCAAGGAGGCCGCACTCGGCATCGGTGAAGTCCGCCATCTCGGCGCGATGTTCGCTTTCGAACTGATCACCCCCGGCAGCCAAAACACCCCGGACCCCGATGCCGCCAAAGCCTTGACCGCCAAGGCCGCCGAACTGGGCCTGATCCTGCTGTCGTGCGGCGTGTACGCCAACAGCATCCGCGTGCTGGTGCCGATCACCATCGAAGACGATGTCCTGGATGAAGCGCTGGGCATCCTGCAGGCGGCCCTGCGCGCGGTGCGCGGCTGAGCCGGATAATGTGATGCAATGCAAAAAGCCGCCTTCGGGCGGCTTTTTAGTTGGCAAGTCGGCGGCGCATTCGCTACTCTAGTGGGCATTGGTTAAAACCGACGTGGAACCTGTGCATGACGTTGTCCGGCAACCTGATCATTATCGCGCTGACCTGCCTGATTTCTTGGATAGGCTTCAAGGACCGCTCCTTCCTTGACCGTTGGCTGCTCAATCCCTATCTGGCCCGGCGCAAGAAGCGACTGGCTCCGTACCTGAGTTACGGCTTCGTGCATGCCGATTTCACCCATCTGCTGTTCAACATGATCACCCTGTATTTCTTCGGGCAGGTCATGGAAAGCCACTTCAAGCCGCACTTCGGCGGTTTCGGTTATTACATCTTCTACCTGGGCGGCATCGTGCTCTCGATCCTGCCGTCGGCGCTGCCGAACCGCAACAACCCGCGCTATTCCACGCTCGGCGCGTCCGGGGCAGTGTCGGCGGTGTTGTTCGCCTATATCCTGCTGCAGCCGTGGTCGTTGCTGTACATCTACTTCCTGCGGGTGCCGGCCATCCTGTACGCCGTGTTCTACATCGCCTATTCGATCTATCTCGACCGGAAAGGCGGCGATAACGTCAACCATAGCGCGCATCTGTGGGGCGCCGCGTATGGCATCGGATTCACCATCCTGCTGGAACCGGGCGTGTTATCGGCGTTCAGCGCCAAGCTGTTCAATCCCTGATCAAAAAGAAACCGCCCATCGGGCGGTTTTCACTCAGGCGGCGCTGAACTGATCGAAGGCCGCCATGGCGTTGGCGGCATACATCAACGACGGCCCGCCGCCCATGTAAACCGCCATGCCGAGCACTTCCTCGAATTCGGCTTTGCTGGTCCCGAGCTTCACCAGCGTCCGTACATGGAAACCGATGCAGGCGTCGCAACGGGTGGATATCGCGATGCCGAGCGCGACGAATTCCTTTGTTTTCTCATCGAGGGCGCCGGGGGCGCTGGCGGCCTTGCTGAGTTCGCCGAAGGCTTTCATCACCGTCGGCAGGTCCTGGCGGAGCGGTTTCAGGTTTGCGGATATCTCCGCGGTCAGTGCGTTGTAATCGGGTATGGCGGCCATGAGGTTCTCCTGATGTGAGTGGGATTATTTCTTGTTGCGGACCGGAATCGGGATGTTGCACAGATCGATGTGCCCGGCAGGGGTGTGGTAGAAATCGTCCTTGCGGTTGCGGCGTGATTCCACCAGGGCATCGAAGGTGGCGGTGTCGGTGCGGAACACTTCCAGATTCACCCGCTCGGCTTCCGGCAGGCTGGAAGCCAGGCCGATGGATTTGATCGGCACGTATTGCTCGGGTTTTTCATAGAAACCGAGCGGACCGGTGCCGCGCGGCAGGACCGACAGGTATTCCATGCCCTGCAGCACGCGGCCTACCGAGGTGATGTTGCGGTCGAGCTGGCGCGGCGATTGCCCGGTCACCACATACAGTTCGGTACCGATGCTGCTGTCCGCTTCGATGCCGCGGCCGGCGCCTACGTCACCGTAGCAATGCGCCATCCAAGTTGATTTAAGGTCAGTTGCCGCCGGGAATCCGGCAACGAACCCGGCTTTCTTCGACCAAGCGTCCATGTCTGGTATGGCATGGAAGGTTTTTTCATCGAAACCCGCAACAGTGAATTCTGCCGGCAGTTTCGTTTTGGCATTGCCAAGCGGTTTGGCATTTTTCGGATCTTCTGCCGTATCGCCCCATTGCACCACGAAATTATCCTGCGAGCGGATGATGGCCAAACCGTTCCAATAGCCTTGCTTGGCCAGGGTGCGGATGTTTCCGACGTGTTCGGGGGCGAACATCGGCGCCAGTTCAATCACCACGCGGCCGCCGGGGATGTCCATGACCAGCAGATTGTCCGGATCGGGCGTTCGCCAGTCGGCGGCGGTGCTGGCATCGATGATGTCCTGCATGGTCTTGCCTTTGGCGGCGGCGCCCGCGGTCAATGGCGACAGGGCCAGGCACAGGGCGGCGGTTAGCAGTGCTTTGTTTTCCATCATCAGGTTCTCTCTCATAATAATTCCAGGGCGGACACCGGGCTGTCGCAGTGCGCATTGAGGTAGCAGTGGCTGCCTAACGCGACGAACCCGGCCTGAGTGAACAGGGTACGGTATTGTTTCGCGCTGCGGGCGATGAAACCCTTGAAATCGCCGGTGATCCTGTCTTCGCGG
>DATMWF010000171.1:0-3219 GCA_035562675.1 Arenimonas sp.
GGTGCTGATGGACTGCCAGATGCCGGTCCTGGACGGCTACCAGGCCACCCAGACCTGGCGCGCGATCGAGCGCGAACGCGGCCTGAAACGCCTGCCGATCATCGCGATGACCGCCAATGCCATGGCCGAAGACCGGCAGAAATGCCTGGAAGCCGGCATGGACGACTACCTGTCGAAACCGGTCGACCGCAAACTGATGCAGCAGACCATGCTGAAATGGCTGAACCGGGACGCCGTCCAGCGCACGGCGGCAGCGGCCCCGGCCACGGCCCCGAAAGCGCCGCCGGCGCCGTTGCCGGCAACCGGCAGCCCGGAGGAGTCGCCGCTGGACGAGGAAATCGTCAAGGACCTGCACGAACTGATGGGCAGCGATTACTACAGCCTGATCCGCATCTACCTGGAAGACAGCCCGAAACTGCTCAAGCAGCTGCGCACCGCGCTCGACAACCAGGACTGCGTGGCGCTGATCGCACCCTCGCACACCCTGAAATCGTCCAGCGCCAACCTGGGCGCGGTGAAGCTGTCCAAGATCGCCATGGCCATCGAGAAAAGCGCGCGCGGCGGCGACATCGCGCTGCCGGCCCGCGAAGCGCAGGCCCTGGTGGACGAATACGAGAAGGTCAAGAACGCCCTGGGCGCGATCATCGCCTGATCATTTGGCGGTTTTGCGGCCGCCCTGCCAGGCCCGCTGCTTGTCCTGGGTCCGTTTCAGCAGGTCGTCGCCGGCCTGTTTGGGCACATTGCTCTCGCCGGCCAGGCCGCGCGCCAGCGGCGACAGCAGCTGCAGGGCCTGCACATACACCTCGCGCTTGAAGTGCACCACGTTGTCGCCCGGATACCAGAAATCCACCCAGCGCCAGGAGTCGAACTCCGGCGTGTCGGTCAGGTCGAGACGGACCTGCGATTCCTCGGCGGTGAGCCGGAGCAGGAACCAGACCTGTTTCTGGCCGATGCAGACCGGCTTGCTGTTGGTGCGGATGCTGCGCCGCGGCAGGCGGTAGCGCAGCCAGCCGGGCGTGGCGCCCAGCACCTCGACATGATGCTGCTCAAGGCCGGTTTCTTCGTACAGCTCGCGGTACATGGCCTCGATCGGCGTTTCGTCGGTGTTCATGCCGCCCTGCGGAAACTGCCAACCGTCCCGGCTGATGCGCCGGGCCCAGAATACACTGCCATCCGAACGCATCAGGATGATGCCTACGTTCGGGCGATAACCGTCCGGATCGATCACGGCCGGAACTCCATTAAATTTTACTGCCTATAAGACTGCCACAGCGCCACCCAATGCACAAGCGCGGGCGGCGCTCATTGGCCGCTGCTGGCCAGCACGTCGGCGGCCGCGCCCACGATGCGCGGATCGGCCGGGCGCGCCACGTCCGCGTCCTTGCCCGGGTACGGCAGCGTGCTCAGGAAGTGCCGCATGCAGTTCAGCCGGGCGCGTTTCTTGTCGTCCGACTTGACCACCACCCACGGCGAATCGGCGGTGTCGGTGTGGAAGAACATCACTTCCTTGGCGTCGGTGTAGGCGTCCCATTTGTCGAGCGACTGGATGTCGATCGGCGACAGCTTCCAGTGCTTGAGCGGGTCGTTGCGGCGCGAGTTGAAGCGGCGCAGCTGCTCGTCGCGGCTGACCGAGAACCAGAACTTGTACAGCCGGATGCCGCTGCGCACCAGCATGCGCTCGAACTCCGGCGCCTCGCGCAGGAACTCCAGATAGTCCGGGGCGCTGCAGAAGCCCATCACCCGCTCCACGCCGGTGCGGTTGTACCAGCTGCGGTCGAAGAACACCATTTCGCCGTAGGTGGGCAGGTGCTGGGTGTAGCGCTGGAAATACCACTGCCCGGTTTCCTGCGTGCTCGGCTTCTCCAGGGCCACCACCCGCGCGCCGCGCGGGTTCAGGTGTTCGGTGAAGCGCTTGATGGCGCCGCCCTTGCCGGCCGCGTCGCGGCCTTCGAACAGCACCACGATGCGCTGGCCGGTGTCTTTCACCCAGTTCTGCACCTTGAGCAGCTCGATCTGCAGCTTCTTCTTCTCGGCCTCGTATTCCTTGCGCTGCATCCGGGTGCGGTACGGGTAGCTGTCCGGCAGCGGCGCGGAAGTGCTTTCCTCAGCGGTCTTCGGCATGGCCGCCATGCGCTGCGCCGAATCCGGCGACACGCCCAGGTCCTCGACCGATACGCCAAGCGGCGCAACCGGCGGCTGCGGATGCGATCCAGCCCAGCGCTCCGCTTCGGCCTGCGCCAGCGCGGACGCCGCATCGGTGCTGGCCACCGACGGCATCATGACTTTCGGCGCGGATCGCCGCGCCTTGCGGACAGGCACCGCACGCGTACCGGCTGCCTTGACCGCTGCTTTCACCGCTGGCTTCACCGCCGCTTTCCGTACCATGCCGCACCTCATCCGGTTTGTATGCCACCAGTCTGGGCCGGATCGCGGCCTGCGGTATTGACTTGGCTCAAATCCGCCACCGGCGCGGTTTTCAGCCTATCTTCAAACAGTTGCATTGACAGGCCAGCGGAAAACCGCGAAAATAGACGCCCTTGTACGGATTTGGCTATGTAGCTCAGCCGGTTAGAGCACGGCACTCATAATGCCGGGGTCGGTGGTTCGAGTCCACCCATAGCCACCAATTAGTAGTTTCAAGCAGTACCAAAAAGGCCGAAATACCCAGTAATAGCAAGGGGTTCGGCCTTTTTTGTGCCTCATAGAGTCTCATACCCTCTCTTGCAATCTCAGCCTGCACATACGAACCGGGCGCAGGCCTATGCCTCTTGTATAATCAAAATATCCCTAAAATTAAGCAGTTGCCTAAATGTTTGAGCAAGCCTTCAAGAATATCGACAACGTGCTGAGAACCGATTCCGGCGTTTCCACCGAAATGGACTACATCGAACAGACATCCTGGATTCTGTTCCTGAAATATCTGGATGCCCTGGAGAACGACCGGGCCATGGAAGCCCAGATGGTCCGCAAGAAATACGAATACATCCTTCCCGAAATATACCGCTGGGAAACTTGGGCCGCACCCAAGGATGCCAATGGCCGCATTGACCACAACAACGCGCTATCCGGCGATGATCTGCTGAAATTCGTCAACGGCAAGCTGATCCCCTTCCTGCACGGTTTCAAAGAGAAAGCCAGCGGCCCGAACACTTTGGAATACAAGATTGGCGAGATATTCGGCGAGATCAAGAACAAGATTCACAGCGGCTACAACCTGCG
>DATMWF010000172.1:0-17242 GCA_035562675.1 Arenimonas sp.
TTTGTCACCGCGGTCCAGCTCAGCCAGATACCCGGCAATCTGCTGTTCCAGCACCTGCTGTTGTTTGGCCAGTTGCGCCGCACTTTGGTAATGCCGCCGCGATGCCGCGGCCTGGAATTTGCTGCCGTCAATGGCGACCAGCTCGCCGGCCATCAGTCCGGCGCGGCGGCAGAACTGCACAAAGCCCCGGCAGACACGGATAAACGCTTTGCCGTTCAAGCGCCGAAACTCGGCGATGGTCTTGAAATCCGGGCTCAGGCGGCCGAGCAGCCACATCACTTCGACATTGCGTAGGCACTCGGCTTCCAGGCGGCGGGAGGAGCGTATCCGATGCAGATAGCCGTAGAGATACAGCTTGAGCATATCAGCGGGATCATACGGTGGCCGGCCGGTGGCCTTGGCCTGGGCTTTGGCAAACCCCAGATCCGCCAGACTCAAGCGGTCGACGTAGGCGCAGACCACGCGGACCAGATGGTCTTGGGGAATCAGCTCATCCAGTGAGACGGGGAAGAGACTGCCTTGGTTGACCGCTTCGCCTTGGATAAATGCCATAAAACAATGCCCGTATCTTGCGATACGGGCATTATCTCAATCATACAAACCGCTGGCTAGAGTTTTGACACAGTCTGCTCGGCCTGCTTTTTTCATGCCATGTCCGCGGCTCAAGGTTTCTTATGCAGTTCATCCTCGCGCTCCGCATCGGGGATGCGGCTGAAGGCGATGCGCATCGGCGCGGCCTGCGCGGCGTTCTGGCTTGAGGCATAGTTTATCTTCTGGAACCCGAAGCGTTCGTTGATGCGGTCCATCAACGAGGTCAGCGGCGCATGAGCCCGGTTCTCTTCGGCCGCGAACAGGTCATCGGTGGTGCCGATGCGTTCGCACAGGTTCCAGAGCACCACCGAAACCGCCAATGGCCTGCCGCGCTTCGGACGCAGCGCAAGGAGTTCATTGAGGTGCGTCAGCAGGACGTGCGTGTCGTCGGTGTCGTTGCAGTGGCAGCTTTCCTGCCAGCTCGGGCCGTCCAGGTATTTGATTTTCACCTGCAGGCTGCGGGTCACCAGCCTGTCGGTACGCATGCGCATCGCAGCCTTCTGCAGCAGTTTCTTGAGCACCGCTTCGGCGCTGGCCGGATTGCGCAGTTCGGGGGCCAGTACATGCGAATGGCTGATGCTGGATTTGGCGTGTGCGGCCGCTTCCGGCAGGAAATCGCCGCGCAGTTTCCGGTAGTACCGGTCGCCTTCGATGCTGCCCCAGACGCTGTGCAGGCGTTTGACCGGCGCAGCGCACAGCTGCTCCACGGTGTATATGCCCTGTTGATGCAGGCGAATTTCCATGGCCCGGCCGATGCCGCACAGTTCGCGCAGTTCCAGGCGGTGCAGGGCATGCGGCAGATCGCCGTCCTCGAGCACCACCAGGCCATCGGGTTTCTGCATGTCGGTGGCGGTCTTGGCCAGGAAATGATTCGGCGCGATGCCGATTGAGGCCTTGATGAACGGCGTCTGTTCGGCGAACTTGGCCTTGATGGCGTGTGCGATGGCGACCGCCCTGTCGCGTTGCCGTTCCCGGCCGATCAGCTCGCAGGCCATTTCATCGATGGAGCCGATGTGGGCGACCGGAATGCACTGGTTGACCAGTTCCACCAGACGGTGGTGATAGCGCACGTAAACGGCCGGCCTTGCGTTGACCAACGTGATGCCGGGACAGAGCTTGCGCGCCTCATGGACCAGTGTGCCGGTTTTCACACCGTGTTTCTTGGCTTCATAGCTGGCCGCGATGCAGCACGAATTCCCGCTCAGCACCGGTACCACGGCAACCGGGCGGCCGCGCAGCTGCGGCTGCTCCTGCTGCTCTACCGAAGCGAAGAAGGCATTGAAATCGACGAACAGACTGCGCAGGCCCATGGCTACCTCCGGCACGGCTGTACAGTCTAGCCAATGCCGCGTTAATTGGATGTTAGCCTGCAGTGTATCCAGAGGCATTCTCAGGATCCGAGACTCGCCTGCCGGGATTCTCAATGCAAAAAAAACCCTCACGGATGTGAGGGTGATTTGGTGCCCAAGGGGGGACTCGAACCCCCACGACCGAAGCCGCTAGCACCTGAAGCTAGTGCGTCTACCAATTCCGCCACCTGGGCAAGGTGTGTTTTGTAGGAGAAAAGTATACTTAATATCTGAACGAATGTCAAAAACATCAACCTATTGTCAATGCATTCAGCATCTTAATTATGATGGGTGTAAGATGGTGGCATGAAAAAAACCCCAAAAAACAGCAAGAAATCCGCTTTACCGGCATGGATGCCCGATTCCATGAAGAAAGCCGGACCGTCCGCCTCGGGTAAAAACCCGAATCCCGGCGCAAAACCGAAATCGCGCAGCGCCCAAAATGCCGGCGCCGGCCGTGGCCCCGGCCCCGGAAAGAAACCGTCCTCGCCCTATGGCAAAACGGTCGACCAGCATTACCACCGAGAATCGCAGAAATACGAAAACCCCATCCTGAGCCGTGAAGGCCTGCTGCAGTTCCTGCGCGACGCCGACGGCCCGCAGACCCAGGATGAAATCGCCAAAGCCCTGAAACTGGGCGCGCCTGACCGCCTGGAAGCGCTGCAACGCCGCCTGCAGGCCATGCTGCGTGACGGTCAGCTGCTGCAGAACCGCCGCGGCGGTTTCGCCGCCGCCGCGCAGCTTGATCTGCTGGCGGGTACGGTGGTCGCGCATCCGGACGGCTTCGGTTTCGTGAAATTCGAAGGCGGCGGTGATGACGGCTTCCTGAACCCGAGCGAACTGCGCAAATGTTTCCACGGTGACCGCGTCCTGGTCAGCGTGATCAACATCGATCACAAAGGCCGTAAGAACCTCGCCATCGCCGAGGTGCTCGAACGCCGCATGACCCGCGTCACCGGCCGCCTGTCAATCCGTTCCGGCATCTCCACCGTAGTGCCGGACGACAAGCGGCTGATGCATGAAATCCTGATCGGCCCGAACGACCGCGGCGACGCCAAGGACGGGCAGCTGGTGGTCGCCGAAATCACTTCGCCGCCGGAAGCCGGCCGGCCGCCGATAGGACGCGTACTGGTGGTCCTTGGGGACCAGCTGACCGCCTCGAAAGTGGTTGAAATGGCCATCTACGGCCACAATCTGCCGCATGAGTTCGCTGAATCCGTGCTGCGCGAAGCCAGCGCCGTGCCGGTCGATGTCCAGGCCGCGGAAATCAGTGCGCGCGTCGATATCCGCCATCTGCCCTTGGTCACCATCGACGGCGAGGACGCCAAGGATTTCGATGACGCCGTCTATTGCGAGCCCAACGCCAAAGGCTTCCGTCTGCTGGTTGCGATCGCCGACGTGTCGCATTACGTCCGACCGGGAACGGCATTGGACGATGAAGCGGTCCTGCGCGGCACCTCGGTGTATTTCCCGGGTTTCGTGGTGCCGATGCTGCCGGAAACCCTTTCCAACGGCATCTGCTCGCTCAAGCCGAAAGTCGACCGCCTGTGTTTTGTCTGTGACATGCAGGTGGGCTTCGACGGCTTGGTCACTGAATCGAGATTCTATGAGGCGGTGATGTACTCCCACGCCCGCTTGACCTATACCGAGGTATGGAAAGCCATCGGCGAGGATGACGCCGATCACAAGGCGGCCATGGGCGAGCTGCTGCCGGCGGTGCAGCGCCTGCACCAGCTGTATGAAATCCTCGCCAAGGCACGCGCCACGCGCGGCGCCATCGAGTTCGAATCCAGCGAAATGCGCTTTGAGCTGAACCAGAAGGGCGAAGTGATCCAAGGCGGCCTGTTGGTCCGCAACGAGGCGCACAAGCTGATCGAGGAATGCATGATCGCCGCCAACGTGGAGGCCGGCAAGGCCGTGCTGGCGCAGCAGGCGCATGCGCCGTTCCGCGTGCATGACCGCCCGCCGGAGTCGAAGTACGCCGACCTGCTGGAATACCTGAAGGAATTCTCGCTGAGCATGCCGTCCTACGCCAAGGTGGAGCCGAGGGATTTCACCAACCTGTTGAAGAAGGTCAGGCAGCGTCCGGACGCTGCCTTGATTGAAACGGTGCTGCTGCGCTCGCAGAGCATGGCGGTGTACAGCCCGGAAAACAAGGGCCATTTCGGCCTGGCGCTGGAAGCCTACAGCCATTTCACCTCACCGATCCGCCGCTATCCCGACCTGCTGCTGCACCGTGTGCTGAAGAAAACGCTGCTCGATTACACCAGCATCGGCGCGTTCGTGTATTCGGCGCAGGAAATGGACAAGCTGTGCCTGCAGAGTTCGGAGAAGGAGCGCCGTGCCGATGAGGCCGAACGGGAAGTCGACGAGCGCTACCGCAGCGCCTGGATGGAGCAGCACGTCGGCTCGCAGTTCGATGGCGTGATCAGCGGTGTCACCAGCTTCGGCCTGTTCGTCGAGCTGGTCGATTCGAAAGTGAACGGCCTGGTGCATGTGACCCAGCTTCCGCAGGACTTCTACCATTTCGATCCGATCCGCAAAACCCTGAGCGGCGAGCGCAAGAAGCTCAGTTTCCGTCTGGGCGAGCCCCTGCGCGTGCTGGTGCTGAAGGCCAGCGTGGAAGACAAACGCATCGATTTCAAACCGGTATTCCCTGCGGCCGAGCAGAATAAAAAAGCCTGGGCCAAATAATGAGAGCAACGCAATGAGCAAAGCTGGACAATGGATTTCAGGCATCAATGCAGTGGCCTCTGCTTTAGAACATGACATTGAACACGTGCGTGAGATATTGGTCGAGGCCGGCAATAAAAATGTCCGCATCACCGAGATCGAGGAAAATGCCCGCCGTAAGGAAATATCCGTCCGTCGTGTCACCAATCAGGCATTGGAGGGCATTGCCGGCGGATTGCGCCATCAGGGCGTGATCGCGCGCTACGAAGCCCCGGCGCAGACCAGCGAAACCGAGCTGCCGGCGTTGATCGAAGCGGCCGCCGGCAAGGTGCTGATCCTGGTGCTGGACGGCATCCAGGATCCGCATAACCTCGGTGCCTGCCTGCGTTCCTCGGCGGCCGCGAACGTCACTGCGGTGATCATACCCAAAGACAAAGCGGCGCCGATCAACGCCACCGTGCGCAAGACTTCGGCCGGCGCGGCCGACCGCATCCCGGTGATTTCGGTCACCAACCTGGCGCGCACCCTGCGCGCCATCAAGGAAGCGGGCGTCTGGGTATACGGCATGGACGGCGAAGCGCCGGGCACCATCTACCAGACCGATTTCACCGGCAATGTCGCGCTGGTGATGGGCAGCGAGGGCGAGGGCATGCGCCGTCTGACCCGCGAGCACTGCGACGGACTGGTCAAGATCCCGATGCCGGGCGAGATGGAAAGCCTGAACGTGTCGGTGGCCACCGGCGTGGCATTGTTTGAAGTGGTACGCCAACGAATGGGGAAATGACGGTGTTCGGAATCGATATCCAGTGGTATGACGTAGTGGGGCTGTTCGGCGTGGTGCTGACCGTGCTGGCCTATCTGGCGCTGCAGGCGCGCCGCATGAAAGGCGATGGCTTCATGTTCCCTTTCCTGAATCTGTTCGGCGCATCGGCGATCCTGTGCCCCTTGATCTGGGGCGAATTCAACCTGGCGCCGTTCGTGATCGAAACGGCCTGGATCGTCATCAGCCTTTACGGCATCTACAGGGCGCTCACCCACAAGCCGGTGGTTCCGCTGCCGTAATCCGCTACCTGTGCGCCATCGCAGGCATGCCGCGATGCGTGCTCATGCCTGGGCGCGTTTCGCCCAATCATTCATGATCCTGCAGAACAGCTGCGCGGTGCGCTCGGTGTCGTAGACAGCCGAGTGCGCGTCGTCGTTGTTCCAATCCATGCCGGCCGCGAGTACCGCCTTGCTCAGCACGGTCTGGCCATAGGCCATCGCAGCCAGGGTGACGGTGTCGAGCGTGCTGAACGGGTGGAACGGATTGCGTTTGTGGTTGACGCGCGCCACGGCGGTGTTCAGAAAGCCGAGATCGAACGATGCGTTGTGGCCGACCAGGATGGCCCGGGTGCAGTTGTTGCGCTTGGCCGCCTGCCGGACGGGCAGGAAGATATGATCCAGCGCCGCCCGCTCTTCCATGGCGTCCCGGAACGGGTGGGTGATGTCGATGCCGGTGATTTCCAGGGATTTCGGGTCGATTTCGGAGCCTTCGAACGGCACCACGTGGGTACTGAAGATTTCACCGACGGCCAGTTCGCCCTGTTCATTGAACTCGATCGGCGCCGCGGCGATTTCCAGCAGGGCATGCCGGTAGCAGTCGAAGCCGCCGGTTTCCACGTCCACCACCACCGGCAGGAAACCGCGGAACCGGTCGTTCAGAGGACGTAAAGTGGTTTTGCTCATGCCCATAGAATAACAGCCGGGCACATGGCCCGGCTATCGAATTCATCCCCTGCGGCGCTTTTGCTTATTCGGCGGTATGGTCGTTTTTCACGCGCTCACCTTCCGGCATTTCGCCATGCACCACGAACCAGGTGTTTTCGGCGATGTTGGTGGCGTGGTCACCGATGCGTTCCATGTTCTTGGCCATGAACAGCAGGTGCGTGCATTGGCCGATGGTGCGCGGATCTTCCATCATGTAGGTCAGCAGTTCGCGGAAGTAGCTGGTGTACTGGCCATCCAGTTCGGCGTCGGCGTCACGGACTCTCATGGCGAGCTCGGCATCGCTGGTCTGATAGGCCTTCAAGGCATCCGCCAGGATCTGGTTGGCGGTCTTGGCCAGGCGGCCGATGCGGGCGGCCGCCGGAATGGCGGCGCTGTTGTTGAGTACGATCGAGCGTTTGGCCACGTTCGAGGCGTAATCGCCGATGCGCTCGATGTCGGCGGAAATCTTAAGCGCCGAGTAGACCTCGCGCAGGTCGCGTGCCATCGGCTGGCGCAGGGCCAGCAGGGTCAGCACGTCGTTGCTGATCCGGGTTTCCAGCGCATCGATGGCGTCGTCATTGGCCACCACGCGCGCGGCGGCGTTACTGTCGCGGCGGTTCAGCACGTCCACGGCGGCGTTGAGCTGGGACATGGCCAGTTCACCCATCTGCTGGATTTCGCCGTACAGCCGGGCCAGTTCGGAATCGAAGCTCTTGACGATGTGGTCTTGTTGGTTCATGGGATCCTCTTAGCCGAAACGGCCGGTGATGTAGTCTTCAGTCTGCTTCTTGGTGGGCTTGGTGAAAATGGTCTGGGTGGCGCCGTGTTCGATCAGTTCGCCGAGGTACATGAACGCGGTGTAATCGGAGACGCGCGCGGCCTGCTGCATGTTGTGGGTCACGATCAGGATGGTGAACTGCTGCTTGAGCTCGGAGATCAGCTGCTCGATCTTGCCGGTGGCGATCGGATCAAGCGCCGAGGTCGGTTCGTCGAACAGGATGACTTCCGGCTTCAGGGCGATCGCGCGCGCGATGCACAGGCGCTGCTGCTGTCCGCCGGACAGGCCCAGCGCGCTTTGGGTCAGCTTGTCCTTGACTTCGTTCCACAGCGCTCCCTGGACCAGCGCCTGTTCGACGCGGACGTCCATTTCCGCCTTCGACAGGCTTTCATAATGCTTGATGCCGTAGGCGATGTTGTCGTAGATCGACATCGGGAACGGCACCGGTTTCTGGAACACCATGCCGATCTTGCTGCGCAGCTTGTTCAGCGGGTAATTAGGATCGATGACGTTCTCGCCGTCCAGCATCACCGTGCCGGTCGCGCGCTGCTTCGGGTACAGGCTGTAGATGCGGTTGAACACGCGCAGCAGCGTGGATTTGCCGCAGCCGGACGGACCGATCAGGGCGGTGACCTTGTTTTCGGGAACGTCCAGCGACAGTTCCTTGATGGCCTTGAAGTCGCCGTAGTAAAAGGCCAGATCTTTCGCGGCCAGCTTGACCGGGCTTGCAGCCGATGTTTCGACGTTGTGCGCGACGGAGAGGTGTAAATCAGCCATGTTTATTGTTCCGGGTGAGGATGATGCGTGCGAAGATGCTGACGCAGAGGACGAACAGGGTGACGATGAACGCGCCGGCCCAGGCCAGGGTATTCCAGTATTCGAACGGGCTCATCGCGAACTGGAAGATGACCGCCGGTATGCTGGCCATCGGTTTGCTCAGGTCGGTGTTCCAGTATTGGTTGTTCAGCGCGGTGAACAGCAGGGGTGCGGTTTCGCCGCTGATGCGCGCCAGGCCCAACAGGATGCCGGTCAGGATGCCGGGCAGCGCCGCCCGGTAAAGGATCTGCGTATTGACCTTCCACTGCGGCACGCCCAGCGACAGGGCCGCCTCGCGCATCTGCACCGGCACCAGACGGATCATCTCATCGGTGGTCCGGACTACGACGGGAAGCACGATGAAACCCAGCGCGATGGCGCCGGCCCAGCCGGAAAACCCGCCCAGAGGCTGGACCACCAAGGTATACACGAACAGGCCGAGTACGATGGATGGCGCTGACAGCAGGATATCGTTGACGAAGCGGATGGTTTCGCCGATCCAGTGATGGTTGACGTATTCGGCCAGGTAGGTGCCGGCCGCGATGCCGATCGGCGCCGCCATCAGAACCGCCAGCATGCACATCATGAAGCTGCCAGCCAGGGCATTCAGCAGTCCGCCGGTGACCTCGCCGGGTGGCGGGGTCATCTGGGTGAACAGGTGCAGGCCGAAGGCGTTGAAGCCCTTGCTGACGGTGACCCACAGGATCCAGGTCAGGAAGAACAGCCCGATCATCGTCGCCAGGCTCGACAGGACCATGGTCAATCCGTTGATGAAGCGGCGCTTGAGATATATTTTCTGGGTAGCGTCCATCAGTTGCCCTCCCGCTTGTTCAGGCTGCGCAGCATCAGTTTGGCGATGCTGAGCACGATGAAGGTGACCACGAACAACAGGAAGCCGAGGCCGATCAGCGATGACAGGTAGATCTCCGAATCGGCTTCCGAGAATTCGTTGGCGATGGTCGCGGCGATCGAGTTGCCCGGCTCAAGCAGGGATGCGGTGAGCCGATGGGCATTGCCGAGCACGAAGGTGACCGCCATGGTTTCGCCCAATGCGCGGCCCAGTCCCAGGAAGATACCGCCGATGACGGCCGAGCGGGTATACGGCAACACGATGTTCCAGACCACTTCGGTGGTGGTGGAGCCGAGTGCGTAAGCGGATTCCTTCAGCTGCGTCGGCACGGTCAGGAACACTTCGCGCATCACCGAGGCGATGAACGGAATGATCATGATGGCCAGCACCAGGCCGGCGGTGCCCATGCCCACGCCGAGCGGCGGCCCCTGGAACAGCACGCCGATGTATGGCCATACGCCGATGTTGGCGTCAAGCCAGGGAAACACATGCTCGCCGAGCAAAGGCACCAGGATGAACAGGCCCCACATGCCGTAGATGATCGACGGGATGCCGGCCAACAGCTCGATGGCGGAGGCGACCGGCATGCGCAGCCAGTTCGGCGCCAGCTCGGTCAGGAAGATGGCGATGCCGAAGCTGATGGGAACAGCCAGCAGGACGGCGATGAACGAGGTCACCACGGTGCCGTAAATCGGCACCAAGGCGCCGAAATCGCGCTGGACCGGATCCCAGTTCGTCGAGGTCAGGAACTTGAAACCGAAGGTGCTGAACGCATCGAAGCCGCCTTTGAACATCATGGCGGCAGCGGCGAAAAGGGAGATCAATACGAAAAAGCCGGCAGCGGCGACCGACCATTTGAACAAGGTGTCGTGCCTATCGTCTTTGTGCGTACGTATTTGGCTCAGGTTTGGCGTCATGGTATGTTCAAAGGGTCGGGTTGAATGCGTAGCTTAAGATGCGGAAATGACCCGATGCAAGTGTTGGCCTGCATCGGGTCATGGCGTGACGCGTTTACTTGATGTTGGCGGCCCAGTAGGCCTTGATGGATGTGGTCAGTTCCGCCGGCAAGGCGACATAGCCCAGGTTTTCCGCCGCGGCGTCGCCGTTGGCGTAAACCCAGTCGAAGAACGCCAGGGTGTCCTTGCTGCGCTGCGCGTTTTTCGGGGTTTTGTACATCAGGATGAAGTTGGTCGCCGAAATCGGGTAGGCCTGCGCGCCCGGTGCGTCGGTGATCACCAGCGAGAAGTCCTTGACGCTGTTCCATTCCGCCGAAGCCGCCGCGGCCTTGATCGAATCCCTGCTCGGTACGATGAAGTTGCCGGCACGGTTGCGGACCGAGGTGTAGTTCAGCTTGTTGGTGATGGCGTAGGAAAGTTCGACATAGCCGATGGCGCCTTTGATCTGCTTGGTATAGGCGGCGACGCCTTCGTTGCCCTTGCCGCCGATGCCGGCCGGCCATTTCACCGAGGTGCCTTCACCGACTTTGGTGCGCCATTCTTCGCTGACTTTCGACAGGTAGTTGACGAAGTTGAAAGTGGTGCCCGAGCCGTCGGAACGGTGCACGACGGTGATTTTCAGCGCCGGGAATGCGACGCCCGGATTGACCGCGGCGATGACCGGGTCGTTCCACATTTTGACCTTGCCGAGAAAGATGTCGGCAATGATTGGGCCTGTCAGTTTGACGCTGCCCGGTTTGACACCTGGAACGTTGATGACTGGCACCACGGCGCCCATCACCGAGGGGAACTGGGCCAGTTTCGAGGCCTGCAGATCGGCGACCTTCAGCGGCGCATCGGACGAGCCGAAATCCACGGTGCCGGCCTTGATCTGGGCAATGCCGCCGCCCGAGCCGATGGACTGGTAATTCACCTTGTTCTTGGTGGCTTTGTTGTAATCGGCCGACCACTTGGACATAGCCGGGTATACGAAAGAGGCGCCGGCGCCGGTTATTTCAGCGGCTTGTGCGCCGAATGACACGGTCAAGGCCAATGCCAGCAGGGTGGTTTTCGCTTTATTCAACATAAATTATTGCTCCTAAGCCAAGCCCAGTTTGGGCTTGGCAGTATGATGCGGGTGGATTGTTACAGGATTATGACAGTCGCTTACCAGTAGAACTGGGCGCGGACTTCGAAGATGTCCGGATTGTCATCCACGAAGTTCTTGGCCGTACTGCTGTATTTGCTGGAATCGACCATCACGTAGTTGGCCGACAGCTTGAAGTTCGAGCGCCAGTACCAGTTAACGCCCAGGGTCCAGTTGCTTTCTTCACCACCCATCACACCGGTCACGACCGGAGACAACGGGTTGGTGAAGTCGACTTTGCCGTCGTTCAGGTCGGCCGTGTCGTAACGTGCGGCCAGCTGCCACATGCCCAAGCCCGGCTCATTCGGCAGGCCGGTGGTGAGCGTGCCGCCCTTGTAGCCCCAGGTTTCACCGGTGATGTTCCAGACGCCGTAGAGGTACCAGCTGTCGCCGGTGAAGTCCGAAGTCAGGTCGCGGCTGACGGTGGTGGTCATGTATTCAGCCTGCACTTTGATCGGGCCGGTGACGAACGCGCCTTCCAGACCGGTGGTCTTGAGACGGTCGGCGTCTTTCATGTCGCCGGTGTCGATCAGGCGCTGTGCTGACTGGTCAGCATCCGGGCGCACACGCAGGCGGGCCCAGGACTGGTCGAGGCTGGTGCGTGCTTCCATGTCGATGTAGGACAGGCCGAAGTGGAGCAGGGTGGTGTCCGTCTTGATCGGCGCGAAAAAGCCGCGCAGGCCGTAGCCGTCGCCGCTGCCCAATGAAGGGCTTTCGTTGTTGGTCAGTTCATTGCCGAAATAACTGGCGGTGCCGCCCCAGTTGCCGTAATCGGTTTCAATCTTGGCGCCCACACGGCGGCTCATGCCCTGCATGTTGGTGGTCATGGCTTTGGAGATGAAGTCGTTGTTCTTGGTGCTGGACAGTTCTTCCAGGCTGTTCGGTTGCTTGTACTGACCGACGGTCACCGAGGTCTGGCCGTTGAACTTGTACTGCACGTTGGCATCGAGGAATTTGTCCGAGCGGGCATCGTAGCCCAATACCCAGTTCCACATGCCGGGGCCTTTGCCTTTCAGGATGATTTCCGCGCGGCGCATGCCGAAATCGGTATCCGCGCCGTCGACGGCATCGGAGCTCAGGATTCGGACGTCGTCGCTGTACCAATAGGAGTCCGCCTGGATCAGGCCTTCGAAGGAAACTTCCGATCCGGCGATCATGTCGATGGTGATCTCGGCCTTGGCCGCGCTGGACAATGCGGTCAAGGTGGCGAGCGTGAGGAGATTCAGTGCTAATTTCATGGTGTATTCCTGGTTGGGTGAGAGGCAACGTTGCCATCTTAGGTGGTAAATATTTCATTAATGTTACATAAATGCGGTTTTCTGCCGTTTACGGCATCGTGCCTCCGAACGCGCCGTATCAAGCTGAAGGGCATCCGTACCCGGTGACGGCCATCATGCATCCCGGAAAATTTTCTTGAACTGAAATAAAACGTTCATATGCGCGTGCCATTAATAGCGCCATGAACAGATACCGCGCCATTTTCATTTCCGATGTGCACTTGGGCACACCCGGCTGCCAGGCCGCCTTTCTGCTGGATTTCCTTCGCCATAACGAGGCCGACACCATCTACCTGGTCGGCGACATCATCGACGGCTGGCGACTGAAGAAATCCTGGTACTGGCCGCAGGAACACAACGACGTGCTGCAGAAGCTTCTGAAGCAGGCACGCAAGGGCTGCAAGGTGGTTTACATCCCCGGCAACCACGATGAAGTCGGGCGGCAGTTCATCGGCATGTCGTTCGGCCGCATCAAGATACGCAACGATGCCATCCACGTGACCGCCGACGGCCGGCGGCTGTGGGTGACGCATGGCGACATGTTCGACGGCGTCATGCAGTACGCCAAATGGCTGGCGTATGTCGGCGATTGGCTATACAGCGCGATCCTGGTCGCCAACCGCTGGTTCAACGCCCTGCGGATACGGATGGGATACCGGTATTGGTCGCTGTCGCAGTACCTCAAGCACAAGGTCAAGAACGCCGTCAGTTTCATCAGCAGCTTCGAATTGATGATGGCGCGCGAAACCAAACACCGGAAATGCGACGGCGTCATCTGCGGGCATATCCACAAGGCTGAAATCCGGATGATCGACGATATCCTGTACTGCAACGACGGGGATTGGGTGGAAAGCCTGACCGCCCTGGTGGAAACCATGGACGGCGAGCTGCGCATCGTGCACTGGAATGAAATCCTGCACAACGCCGTGCCTCTGAAATTGCCTGCACCACTGCCCGCGAAGGCTGAAATCCCCCAACCGCCGCTGGAGACAGTGACATGAGGATATGCATCGTGACCGATGCCTGGTCGCCGCAGGTCAACGGGGTGGTGAAAACGCTGGAACATACCATCGCCGAACTGGAAAATGCAGGCCATGCCGTGCTGCTCATCGAGCCTTCGGCATTCCTTTCCATACCTTGCCCGAGCTACCCGGAGATACGCCTGTCGCTGTTCAGCTCCGGGAAGCTGTCGCGGATGATAACGGATTACAAGCCGGACGCTTTGCATGTGGCCACGGAAGGCCCTTTGGGTGTATCGGCGAGGCGTTTCGCGCTGCGGCGCGGACTGAATTTCACCACCGCCTATCACACCAAATTTCCGGAATATCTCCAAGCCAGGACCGGCGTTCCGGCCCGGATGTTCTATCCGCTGATGCATTGGTTCCATAAGCCTTCCAAGGCCGTCATGGTCTCTACCGACACGGTCGTGCGGCAGCTGCGCGAGCACGGGTTTGAGCGCTTGGTCAAATGGAGCCGCGGCGTCGATCTGGCCCTGTTCAATACCGGCAGTCCGGCCAGTGCGTGCAGGACGGACACCGACCCGCCGATTTTCCTGTATGTCGGCCGCATTGCGGTGGAGAAGAACATCGAGGAATTCCTGAAGCTGGATCTACCTGGCGAAAAATGGCTGGTCGGTTCGGGACCGGCGATGTCGGCGCTTTCCGAACAGTACCCTGATGCCGTGTTCTTGGGCGTCAAGACGCATGCGGAACTTGCGGAAATCTACCAGCAGGCCAGCGTGTTCGTGTTCCCGAGCAAGACCGACACCTTCGGGTTGGTGCTGCTGGAGGCCTTGGCTTCCGGCCTGCCGGTCGCCGCCTATCCCGTGGCTGGTCCAATCGATGTCCTGCAGGGCTGTGAGGCGGCGGCCCTTCGCCATGAACTGCGCGAAGCGTGTCTTGCCGCTTTGGCGATGAACCCCGCGCATGCGCGCGCGCATGCGGAGAAATTCACCTGGCGGCAGACCACGCAGCAGTTCATCAGCAATTTATGGCCGAATGAAAATAAAACATGCCGGACGGGTCACCGCATGCCGGCAAATCCCTCGGGCGGCTGATGCCCGGAATGCGCTAGGCGGTTTTTTCCTTGAAGGCGCACAGATCGCGCACCACGCACTGCATGCATTCCGGTCGGCGCGCCTTGCATACATAACGGCCGTGCAGGATCAGCCAGTGATGGGCGTCCACCAGGAACTGTTTCGGTATCGCCTTCATCAGCTTATCCTCGACCTGCCGGACCGTCTTGCCTTTCGCCAGACCGGTCCGGTTGGCGACGCGGAATATGTGGGTGTCAACGGCCATGACCGGCTCCCCGAACGCGGTGTTCAGCACGACATTGGCGGTTTTACGGCCAACCCCGGGCAAGGCTTCCAGCGCATCACGCAGCCGAGGCACCTCGCCGTCATGCCGTTCGACCAGCAATTGGCAGGTCTCCAGCACATTCGCCGCCTTGGCATTGAAAAGGCCCAGTGAGCTGACCGCTTTTTTTATACCAGGTAACCCGAGTTCAATCATCGCCGCGGGACTGTTGGCCACCGGAAACAATTTGCGCGTCACCTTGTTGACGCCGACGTCCGTCGATTGCGCCGACAGCATGACCGCGATCAGCAGCTCGAAAACGCTGTCGTACAGCAGCTCGGTCTTCGGGTGCGGATTGAGTTCCTGCAGGCGGGTGAAGAATTCGACGCGGTCGGCGGGCTTCATGGCGGGAAACCTCTGTTCATACGCCGCCGTCCGCCAGCGCCTGGGCTTTCGCCAACGCGCGCGCCACCGGATCACTGGCCGCTTGACCGCGTGCGTCGGCCAGTTCCTTCTGCCTGCGTGCAAGACGCGCCTGGCGACGCGCATAACGCAGCCTCGCCGCATCGGCCTTGGCGCGTTTGGCCGGGCTGATTTCCGCGAGCGCCAGAGTGAATGCATCGGCATCGGCTGGCTTTACCATCATCTGCCCTCGAACCGGGCGGGTTTTTTCTGCAGGAACGCTTCCGTGCCGGTCCGCATGTCCTGGGTCGAGAACATCAGGCCGAACATCTGGCTTTCGTAGTCCAGGCCGACGTCGAGGGAGGCTTCCGCGCCGTAGCGCACGCAGTCCAGTACACCGCGCAGCGCCAAGGGCGCCAGGCCGGCCAGATGCCCGGCGAGTTTCCGGGTTTCCTCCCGCAAAGACTCCGGGGGGCATACACGGGTGACCAGATTGACGGCCAACGCGCGTTCGGCGTTGATCGGCTGTCCGCTCAGGCACAGATCCAAGGCGACTGCCTTGCCGCACAACCTCAGCAGCCGCTGGCTGCCGCCAAAGCCCGGAATCAGGCCAAGATTCACTTCCGGTTGACCGAACTTGGCCGTGCTGGATGCTATCCGGATGGCGCAGGCCATGGCCAGTTCAAGACCGCCGCCCAAGGCAAAACCGTTGATCATGGCAATCACCGGTTTCCCGCATTGCTCCATCGAAAGCATCAGGTCCTGGCCGAATTTCGAGAAGTCGCGCGCCTGCACGGGGCTGAGGCCATGCATTTCGGCGATGTCCGCGCCGGCCACAAAGGCCTTCTGCCCAGCACCGGTCAACACAATCACGCGCACATTCGCATCGCGCTTGAGCTGCTCGAAGGCTTTGGTCAATTCGGCCAGCGTATCCCGATTCAGAGCGTTCAGCTTGTCGGGCCGGTTTATGGTCAGCCAGGCGACCGGTCCATCCAATTCAATCAATAAGTTAGGAGTGTCCATGTAGGTAAATCCAAAGGGTGGGAACTAAAACCGGCATTTTCGACACGAAGTCGGGATGTTTGTCACTAGCCGAAGGGCGCGTGAATGGTTATTCTATCAATCTGTGAGGGGCACCATGCCCTTTTTAATCTGGAGAAATTATGAAGTTCCGTTTGATCTCGGCCGTTTTGGCCTCTGTTCTTGCCACCGGCGCCATGGCGCAGACCGCACCAGCCGCAAAACCGGCCGCTCCGGTCGCCAGCGGTCCCATCGACAAAGCCGCATTGGCCTATGCGTTGGGCTATGATTTTGGCCGCGGCTTGGCTGATCAGGCGCCAGGTCTTGATGTGATGGCCATTAACCGCGCGATCCAGGACGGTTACGCGAAAAAACAGCCGACCATCGCGCCGGAAAAACTGCAGGCCACCGTAGCCGCTTACCAGAAGCAGCGCGAAGCCCAGGCTAAAGCCGATTTCGAAAAAGTCGCCCGCGAAAACAAGGCGAAGTCCGATGCCGCCATTTCCGCCAACAAAACCAAGCCCGGCGTCATCGCCCTGCCGAGCGGCATTCAATACAAAGTGGTTGAAGCCGGTGCCGGCGCCAAGCCTACCTTGAACAGCACGGTGGAATTCAATTTCTCCGGCGCTCTGGCCTCTACCGGTCAGGTATTCGCCAGCACGTTCGCCAACGTGAAGCCGGTCAGCGGCAAATTGAGTGAAGTCGCGAGCCTGCCTGGCATGAAGGAAGTCATGCAGATGATGCCGACCGGCGCCCGTTGGCAGATTCTGCTGCCGCCGGAAAAAGCCTGGGGCAACGGTCCTGAATCGCTTCGCGGCGGTCCTGGCCCGAACCAAGCGGTCTTCCTGGACATCAAGCTGATCTCCGTCAAATAACGAAATAGACAACCCCGGTCCGCCGGGGTTTTTTCCCAATGAATCAACCGGTATTAAGCCCCTGTACGGGCGTCTGCACCATCAATGCCAGCGGCCATTGCCAAGGCTGCTTCCGCACGCTGGATGAAATCGGCGCCTGGCTGCAATTCACGCCGGCGTACCGCGATCATCTGATGGAATCGGTGTTGCCGGAGCGCGAGGCAAACGCCTAGACCGCCATGCCGCAGCAAACGGTCCAACGATTGGCCAGCGCCCTGCTCAGCCCCGAGCAGGCCCTGCATAGCGCCCCGCATAACCTGGTTGAGCTTGAAGCTTTTCTGCCGGCTGCCGTTGAAGAATTCATGCCGGCCTCGGTGTTGTGCGCCTTGGTGGCGCGTGATACGGGGCTGCACGTGCTGCTCACCAAGCGCGCCGGACACCTGCGCCATCATGCCGGACAGGTCAGCTTTCCCGGCGGCAGGATCGAGCTGTATGATGCCGACCCTT
>DATMWF010000173.1:0-6771 GCA_035562675.1 Arenimonas sp.
GAAACGGTTCGTCTCCTAATCTCTGTGCTGTCGTCAACGCACTTACTCCGCACGAATCCACTCTCAGGCGCGTCTTGCGCATAGTTTAGCAACGTGGTGTTAGGAACGTTGCGTGTAGGAGTTACAACCATGTCATTTGAAACCCTCGGGCTGTTGCCTGAGCTTGTCCGTGCTTTGTCTGAGAAAGGCTATACCGAAGCCACCGCCATCCAGAGCCAAGCCATCCCCTTCATCATGAACGGCGAAGACGTTCTTGGCGGCGCCCAGACCGGCACCGGCAAAACCGCCGCGTTCACCTTGCCTGTCCTGCAGCGCCTGGTCGAACATCCCAATGCCAAAGCCAAGGGACCCCGTGTCCTGATCCTGGTCCCTACCCGCGAATTGGCGGTGCAGGTGCACAACAGCATCCGTGAATACGGCAAATACCTGCGGATCCGCTCGGCGGTGATGTACGGCGGCGCCAGCATGAATCCGCAGATGATGGCCCTCGGCCGTGGTCTGGACATCCTGGTTTCCACGCCGGGCCGTCTGATGGACCATATGGAGCGCGGCACGGCGAAACTGAATCAGGTCGAAACCCTGATCCTGGACGAAGCCGACCGCATGCTCGACATGGGTTTCCTGCCGGCCATCAAGAAAATCCTCAATCAGGTTCCCAAGCAGCGCCAGACCCTGCTGTTCTCAGCGACCTTCGACGCGCCGATCAAGCAGTTGGCCCTGCAGTTCATGAAGAACCCGAAAGAAGTCCAGGTTTCCTCGCAGAACACCGTGGCACAGACCGTGACGCATATCGCCCACCCGGTCGACACCGCCAAGAAACGCGAGCTGCTGATGGACATCCTGACCGAACGCTACCAGGACCAGATCCTGGTGTTCATCAAGACCAAGCATCTTTGCAACCGCATCGCCGAACAGATCAGCAAGGACGGCATCCCGGCCTTGGCCATCCACGGCAACAAAAGCCAGGGCCAGCGCCTGAAAGCGCTGCAGGACTTCAAGGCCGGCAACGTGCGCGTGTTGTGCGCCACCGATGTCGCGGCCCGCGGCCTGGACATTCCGCTGCTGCCGCTGGTGATCAACTTCGACCTGCCGATCATCGCCGAGGATTACGTGCACCGTATCGGACGGACCGGCCGCGCCGGCGCCAACGGCGAAGCGATTTCGCTGGTGGCCACCGACGAAGGCGGCCTGCTGCGCGCCATCAACCGCCTGCTCAAGCAGGACATCGAGCTGTCACCGCGTGCCGGCTTCGAACCGAAGAACGCCATGCGCATGGACCTCACGCCCGCCGGCCGAGGCAAACCGACCGGCCATCAGACGCCACGCCGCAAATCGGCACAGCCTGCGCATCTGAAGGGCCATGGCATCGCTTCGCAGAAACCGAAAACCGGCGGCGGCAGCCCTTGGCGGAACCGCGGCGCCAGCTGAACCGGCGCACGCGCCTGAATCGGAATAGAATGAATACCGCATCCCACATGCGGTATTCTTTTTTATGGGCCTTTCAAAAAAAGAAAAACTGTTTTCGTTTGCGGCCGCCCTGCTCGCCGCCGCCCTGTCCATCGTCCTGTTCACCCTGCTGTCCTACTGGATGGAGCAGAAAAAGCAGCACGACGAACTGCAGTCGCTTTCCGAAAGGGCGTTCGAGAGGACCCGTTCCGTGCTGCTGGAGTTCGAATCGGGATTCAAGTCGCTGGCATCGGTTCCCGCCAGCGGATGCAGCGACGACACCCTGGCGCGGCTCCGCACCACGGTCAAAAACAGCAACTACCTGAAAAGCGCGTCGATCGAGCTCGGCCATAACATCTACTGCTCCGACTCCGGGCTGATCTACCGTGACAAGCCGCGCCCCGACTACATCACCCAGGACGGCGCGCTGGTCTGGCTGAACAGGCAGAACCTGTTCAGCCCCAAATTGAACACCGTATACATCCAGCGCGGCAACATCATCCTCAGCACGCTGCATGCCCTGTTCCTGAACGTCATCACCGACAACACCACCGGCATCGTGATGTTCAGCACCAGGACCAGGCAGATCATCGCCCGATACCCGGAATCCGCAACGATCGACCCGGCCATCATGGAAAGCCTGTCCGGCATAAACAAGGGCCGGGCCGACACACTGCGCCTTTACAACGCCAACCACGACGATACGCTGGCCTTCACGGTGATCGCCTTCAAGGACAAAAAAACGCTGGCCGCTTATTGGCGGGAATCGATCTGGCTTTGGCTCCCGGTCGGCCTGCTCAGCGGCCTCTTGGCGGGCTATGCGTTCTTCAAGCGCATGGAACTGCAGTACACGCCCTTGCAGAAATTGACCGCCGCCATCAAACACCGGCATTTCCTGGTGTATTACCAGCCGATCGTGTCCCTGCATAACGGCAAATGCATCGGCGCGGAAACCCTGATCCGTTGGAAGGGACTGGACGGCATGATGATCCACCCCGAGCTGTTCATTCCCCTGGCGGAGGAATCCGGCCTGATAGAATCATTGACCGACATCATGTTCGAAACCGCCATGCGGGACATGGCCGAGCGGCTCAGGACCGACAGCTTTTACATATCGTTCAACCTGTCGGCGCATGACATGGCCAAATCGCGTTACTTCGACATGATCAGCAAGCGTCTGCATGAGCTTGGCATCGCACCGGGGAAAATCGCCATCGAAGCCACCGAACGCGGATTTTTCGACGTCGCCCAAGCCAACGACGTCATCAAGCTTTACCATGAAGCCGGACACTCGGTATTCATCGACGATTTCGGCACCGGCTATTCCAGCCTGTCGTACCTACAGCATCTGGCGATCGATGTGATCAAGATCGACAAGGCCTTCGTCGACGCCATCGACACCGGATCGGCGACCAGCTCAGTGATCATCCACATCATCGCCATGGCCAAGCAGCTGAACCTGAAAATCGTCGCCGAGGGCGTGGAAACCGCCGCCCAGGCGGAATTCCTGACACAGCACGGCGTCGACGCCGGCCAAGGGTTTTACTTCGCGCAGCCGATGCCCGCAGAGGCCTTTCTGCGCTATATTGACCAGGACCGCAATCTGGCGGATTTGTGAGCGCTCCGCCGATGTTGCGAAAAATACAGATAGACAAACCCGGTGGCTACGATGCGCTCAAGCTGGTCGAGCGGCCCATGCCGGAACCCGCCGATGACCAGGTGTTGGTTGAAGTCAGGGCCTGCGGCGTCAATTACGCCGACGGCATCATCCGCATGGGATTGTATGCCTCGGCCAAGGCGCTGCATGGCTACCCGATCACACCGGGATTCGAACTGGCCGGTGTGGTCGTGCAGGTCGGCAGCGCGGTCACCGCGTTCCGCCCCGGCGATGAGGTCGTGGCCCTGACCCTGTTCGGCGGGTATTGCTCGCACATCGCCCTGCAGGAAAACCGCGTGTTCCATAAACCCGCCAACCTGAGCTTTGCGCAGGCCGCGGCGCTGCCGACGGTGTTCCTGACCGCCTGGTTCATGGTGCGCGAACAGGTCATGCCGAAAGCCGGTGATACGTGGCTGGTGCACTCCGCCGCCGGCGGCGTGGGCTCGGCGCTTTGTCAGCTTGGACGGATCGCGCAGTGCGGGGTCATCGGCGTGGTCGGCTCCAGCCATAAACGTGAGACTGCCTTGGCGATGGGAGCCACGCATGTCATCGATAAATCCACGCAGGATTTATGGCGTGAAGTGGAACGTCTGGCGCCGAACGGATGCCAGGCGGTATTCGACGCCAACGGGGTATCGACCCTGAAACAGAGTTATGTGCATCTGGCGCCGATGGGCAAGCTGTGCATCTACGGTTTCGCCAGCATGCTGCCGCACAACGGCCGCCTGAACTGGCTGAAGATGGCATATGACTGGCTGCGTACGCCGCACTTCAGCCCGCTGGACATGACGCAGAGCAACAAGAGTGTGCTGGCCGCCAATTTAAGTTTCTTGTCCGAACATGCCGGATTGCTGCGCACCGGCATGCGGGAACTGCTTGACCTGTTCGAAAAAGGCTACCTGAGCGCGCCGCCGATCACCGAATTCGCGCTGGCCGACGCCGCCAAGGCGCAGGCTTTGATTGAATCGGGAAAGACCGTCGGCAAGCTGGTGCTGATTCCTTAAAACGGCTTGGCGATCACCAGATAAATGGTGAAGAACAACAGGAACACCGGTAGCTCGTTCATCACCCGCAATGCCAGCGGACTCGGCAGCGCTTCGCCGGCCTGGGCTTTCTGCAGGCGCTTGTAGCTCCAGATGTAATACGCGAACAGGACGGCGACCAGCAGCAGCTTGGCGTGCAGCCACGGCCCGAAACCGGCGAAGTGGATCAGGCCGATACCGAACACCAGCGCCAAAGCGAACATGACATGGCCGAACCTGTACAGGCGTTTGGCCATCAGCAGCAGGCGCGCCTGCACATCGGCCTGACCGGGCGATTCGGCGAAATTGATCATCAAACGGGGCAGGTAAAACACGGCAGCCACCCAAGCCATCACGAACAGCAGATGGGCGGATTTCAAAACGGGGTAAAGGGACATCGGTAAAACTCCAAAACGAATATAAATGCTTGTTCAAGCAAGGATTAGCGGATAGGAGTACACTATACAACCTTTATAGGCCGCCGCGCCTGAGCCTTCGAGCTGATCTGATTATGACCGAAAAAACCCCTGAAATCGCCGCCATCTCCTTCCGTGATCTGGCCCTGTCCGATTCCATCCTTGAAACCCTGGCCGGACTCGGTTATGAAACGCCCTCGCCGATCCAAGCCGCCATCATTCCGCACATCATGGCAGGCCGTGACGTGTTGGGACAGGCGCAGACAGGTACCGGCAAGACCGCCGCGTTCGCGTTGCCGCTGCTGCAGAAAATCGACCTGAAGGCGGTCAAGCCGCAGGTGCTGGTGCTCGCGCCGACCCGCGAACTGGCCATCCAGGTTGCCGAAGCGTTCCAGAAATACGCCGAACATCTGCCGAATTTCCATGTGCTGCCGATTTACGGCGGCCAAAGCTATGGCCCGCAGCTGTCGGCCCTGCGCCGCGGCGTACAGGTCATCGTCGGCACGCCCGGCCGGGTCATCGACCATCTGGAAAAGAATTCGCTGGATCTGTCGCAGCTGAAAACCCTTGTACTGGATGAAGCCGACGAAATGCTGCGCATGGGTTTCATCGACGACGTCGAAAACATCATCAAGCGTTCGCCGGAAACCCGCCAGGTGGCCCTGTTCTCGGCCACCATGCCGTCGGCCATCCGGCGCATCGCGCAGAAATACTTGAAGAACCCGGTCGAAATCCAGATCGAATCCAAGACCCGCACCGCCGACAACATCCGCCAGCGTTTCTGGCAGGTTTCCGGCATGCACAAGCTGGACGCGCTGACCCGCATCCTCGAAGTCGAACCGTTCGACGCGATGATCGTGTTCGCGCGCACCAAGCTGGCCACCGACGAACTGGCCCAGAAACTGAAGGCGCGCGGCTTCTCGGCCGCCGCCATCAACGGCGACATCAACCAGCAGCAGCGTGAGCGCACCATCGGGCAGCTGAAGGACGGCGGCATCGACATCCTGGTCGCCACCGACGTCGCCGCGCGCGGCCTTGACGTCGACCGCATCAGCCACGTGATCAACTACGACGTGCCGTACGATACCGAAAGCTACGTGCACCGCATCGGCCGCACCGGCCGTGCCGGACGCAGCGGCGAAGCCATCCTGTTCCTTGCGCCGCGCGAACGCAACATGCTGCGTTCTATCGAACGCGCCACCAACCAGCCCATTGAACAGATGGAACTGCCAAGCGTGGCCACCATCAACGACGTGCGCATCAACAAATTCAAGCAGCAGATCACCGACACCCTGGCCTCCGAAGACCTGAAACTGTTCCGCCAGCTGGTGGAGGATTACGAACAGGCGCTGAACGTGCCGGCCATCGAAATCGCCGCGGCGCTCGCCAAGATGGCGCGCGGTGACGTGCCGCTGCTGCTGGACGCCAGCAAACAGCGCGAAGAGCGCAAGCCCAAGGAATTCGAAGCCCGCGAAAGCCGTGGCGACAAACGCCCCGGCCGTGAACCGCGTTTCGAACGCGAGCCGCGTGAATCGCGCTTCGCTGACCGTGAACGCCCGGAACGCGAGAAGAAGGAACGCGCCCCGCGCGATGCCGAATCGGGCATGGAAACCTACCGCATCGAAGTCGGCTATGAGCATGGCGTCAAGCCGGGCAACATCGTCGGCGCCATCGCCAACGAAGCCGGCCTGGATTCCAAACACATGGGCCGCATCGAGATATTCGATGACTACACCCTGGTCGACCTGCCGGAAGGCATGCCGAAAGACGTGCTGACCCACCTGAAAACCGTGTGGTGCGCCGGCCAGCAGCTGCGCATCACCAAAGACGGCACCACGCCCGATAACGCGGCCAAGAAACCGCGTCCGCCGCGCCGTCCGGATACCCGCGAAAAGCCGGATACCATCGGCAAGAAAAAGCGCAGCAACGAATCGTTCTTTGAATTCCGGCAAGGCAAGAAAAAACCTTCCAAGGACTGATTGCTGATGTCCGTTAACCGCCATGCAGATGTCCTGATCATCGGTGGCGGAGCCGCTGGCCTGATGTGCGCCAGCGCCGCCGCCTACCGCGGCAGAAACACCCTGGTATTGGAAGGCAGCAACCGCTGCGGCAAGAAAATCCTGATGTCGGGCGGCGGACGGTGTAATTTCACCAACACCGGCACCGGCCCGAACAACTTCCTCTCGGAAAACCCCCACTTCTGCAAATCGGCTTTGGCGCGCTACCGCCC
>DATMWF010000174.1:0-1931 GCA_035562675.1 Arenimonas sp.
CATGGCGGCAAGCTCTTCCAGCACGCCATTCGGGGTTTTACCGTCGGCTTCACGGCGGATGACGCCGCCCTCGGGATTGACGGTACTGGCATCGAAGCCGATCAGTTTCAAGCCGAGCGTATTGACCGCCGCGAAATGGCCTGAGATGTGCGTTGCCATCACCGGCACGGTGGTCGAGACCTTGTCGAGGTCTTGGCGCGTGGGGTGACGGCCGAGCAGGGCATCGTCGTAGCCCATGCCGAATATCCAGCCGGTCAGTGCAACGTCCTGGCTTTCGGAGAAGGTTTTCAGCTGGGCCACCAGGTCGTCGATATTGTTCACGGTGCCGTCCGGCGGTGCCAGCAGATTGGCGCCAACGGCCTGGGTGCCGAACTGTTGGGCATGGGCGTGGCCATCGATGAAGCCCGGCATCAGGGTTTTGCCGGCCAGGTCGACCACTTCGGTGGTATTTCCTTTGTGGGCCTTTTCAATGTCGGCTTTGCTGCCGACCGCCAGGATCTTGCCGTCCTTGACCGCCAGCGCTTCGGCGTCAGGCTGCGCGTCGTTCATGGTGGCAATTTGGCCACCGACATAGATGGCATCGGCGCTGCTGGTGGTGTCAGCCGTGACGGGCGCTTCGACCGGTGCTTTGTTGCAGGCGGACAAGCCGGCAATCATTGCCGTCGCCAGCATGAAATTCCGTAGAATTCGGGCCATGGCTAAATTCCCTTGATCCAGAAAAAAAAGATGTATTTCAAAAATGAGCCAACCGCGTGAAGAAAGGCGTTTGTTCAGTCAAAGCGCTTCCACCCACACCCGCACGCCATTGAGCGCGGCATTGCCGGACGGACCATCCAGTTCATCGCTGGCGGTCAGGTCGTTATAGCTGGCGCCTGCCACGTGTTCGGCGCGCCGCATCCTCACGCCGTCGCGCTGATGGCCGAAACCGTGCGGCAGGCAGACCACGCCCGGCATCAGTTCATCGCAGGCTTTCACGTCAACCAGAATTTCGCCTGATTCGGACCGCACCCGCACTTTTTTCCCGTCAACGAGTCCACGCTGCCGCAGGTCATTTGCATGCATCAGCAGCTGATGGCGCGGCTTGCCTTTGACCAGGCGCGGCGCGTTGTGCATCCAGGAGTTGTTGCTGCGGACGTCGCGCCGGCCGATCAGCCGCAGCGCATCGCCGTCCGCTTCCGGCGCTTGCGTGGCCAGCCCGGCCAAGGCCTGCATGAACAGCTCCGGCGCGGCTTCGATCATGCCACTGGCGGTCTGCAGACGCTGCAGCAGGCAGGGCCGCAGCGGCCCGAGATCGATACCGTGTTCGGCGGCTTCCAGATCCGCCACGCTGACGCCGGAACCGCCGGCGGCCAGGCCCATGGCGATCAGCGTTTTCGGTGCCGGCAAGGCCTGCCATGGCTTGCCACTGGCCTTGGCGTAGGCCGCGCCGATGCCGTTGATGATTTCCCAGTCGGCGCGCTCGTCGGTGGCCCGTTCGCGGATGGGTTGATTCAGCCGCGCCACCCGGCGTACCGCGAAGGCATTGAACACCGAGTCGTAATGGTGCTGGCTCAGGAACGAAGCCGGCGGCAGGATGACATCGGCATGGTGCGTGCTTTCGTTGATGTACACATCCATACAGGCCATGAAATCCAGCGAGCCGAGCGCTGCGTCCAGCGCCTTGCCATCCGGCGTGGACAATACCGGATTGCCGGCGCTGGTGAACAGGGCGCGAATTCGGCCCTCGCCCGGCGTGCTGATTTCCTCGCACAGCACCGACACCGGCAATTCACCGGCGAATTCCGGCAGTGCGCGCACCCGGCTGTGCCAGCGCCCGCGTGCGCCCGGCGAGGTGCCCTGGCCGGTGATCGGCAGGGCCGCTTCATTGACCAGCGCGCCGCCGGTTTTATCCAGGTTGCCGGTGTAGATGTTGATCAGCTGCAACAGCCACT
>DATMWF010000175.1:0-13561 GCA_035562675.1 Arenimonas sp.
GTTTTTAAGGCGGCGGCTAGTTTTGCGGTTGAAGCGGCTTTTTTAGCGGCTGCTTGTACCTTTGCAACTGCAGCATCATTTTCTGCTTTGGCGTTCGCAGCAGCTTCGGCAGCAATTCCAGTTAATGGGGCGGAATCGGATGCTGGGTTGGCTGAGTCATCATCTTTCTTTCCACAACCGACAACCAGACCGACCAACATTACTACTGCAACAATATTTTTCATGTATAGCATAAAAACCTCTATTTAAATTTGATGTTGAAGACCGCAATTGCTTATTGGCTTATCGATCCAAAATAAAGCGTTTAACTCCGATGAAAGCAAGTATGGCGGCCGCAATAAAACAGACAACCGCACCGGCTCCAATATCGAGCATGGATGATATTTGACTGGCCATACGTTCGCCAAACTCACTGCCCATCATCCCGCCCATCTGTTTTTTGGCATCAGAAATGGCTTGCATAACTCCCCATACGGGCTGAAGTACGGCTAGCATAGGAAACAACAGCACAAGCCATGAAAATTTGCTTCGCCAGAAAAACGGTATAGCCAAAGCCAGTATGGCTATCCATGTTAGTGCTCCGCCCCCGAGTGATGCCCCCATCGTTTGTTGAATATCGGCTAACCCGGTCAGGCTGAAGGATTTAGTGCCGATGCCTGTATCAATTTTGATAAATGGCAGGAAAATCGCTGAGAATGCGAAAATCCCATGCGTAATTAACAGTGGCTTTCCGTAAAACATAAGAGCACTGTTACCACTGCCGGCATTAATTGAACCAGCGGCAGTTTTAGCTTCTCCGAGCGCTTTTCCACCTATCGCGCTAAGTTTTCCGGCAAACTCAGCAGCTTTTTCTTTCATCAGAACATCGTCTGGAACATTTCGAACCTCCGAAACGGTATCTTCCGTCACTTCAAAATCGACTACAGTATTGACCGTTGGTGCCGAATCGCTTCGCCAGTGGGTAATGTTGAATGCATATTGCTTACCTTCCGCACTAATAAGCCCTTTTGCTTCATTCGGGTTGTAATGAATGATTTTTCCTCTCATAAATTCTCCTGTTGTGATAGTTTTGTGTGTGTAAAAATGTTGCAATATGCTGTTAAATAGCGGCATCATGCCCCGATATCACCCAAACGCCTTCCAGCTCGCCATGCTCGTCCAGCGCAATCTCAACGGCCTGGCCAAGTTTAGGGGCCTGTGGTGACCGCCATGTGCTGCTCAAGGTGAAGCTCAACATCCAGTAGTCCAGACGAATAACCCCACCGTTGCCGTTATCAGTGGCGATGATGCCCCTGATCCGTCTGTTGATTACGTTCTTGTCATCCATGAATCCGCCTGATTTCTGTGTTTATGCAACAAGTGATCGCAACTGCCATTTGAGGTTATTGGTATTCAAACGGCTCCGTCATAACGGAATTCAAACGATTGCCAAACGGATTTTAAGTCTATGAAATTATTTAATTTTATTGATTGAATAAATGCTTGGCTTGTGGTTATACTCTGATTGGCAGACAGGCATCAGCTCAGGTCGGCATAATAAAAACGGGGAAATATGGCAAATCAAAACGAGGATGGAACCTTCCGTTGGCAATTTGTGGGTTATGTGTTTGATGAAGCAAAGTGGCAGCTAAGCCAAAATGAACGCTTAATTGATATCGAGGCCAAGCCGCTCTCGGTTTTAGCCTATTTACTGCGCAACGCCGGCAGGGTAGTGACCAAAGACGAGCTGCTTGAGTGCGCATGGCCGGGCAGGGTGGTGGTTGAAGCGTCACTGACCAATGCCATTACCAAATTGCGCAAGGCCTTGAGTGACGATGAGCAGCACATTGTTGTCACCGTACCTAAGGCGGGATACCGTTTTGTCGCGGCTGCCAGCTGCAAGGAAGTGGTGTCAGTCAAGCCTGCAGCATTGCTTAAGCAGGGCGAATTGGTTCCACGCAGGCCAAATTATCGCCTCCATAAGTGCTTGGATAGAAACGACTTTTCAGAGGTTTGGTACGCTGAGCACGTCAAGAACAAGGAACAACGGGTATTCAAGTTCAGCTTGGATGGGACGCGATTGAACTCGCTTCGCCGCGAATCAACGGTTTCCCGTTTGCTGAAAGAATCTTTGGGGGTAAGGTCTGACATATTGCGTGTCATGGATTGGGATTTCGATGAAGCGCCCTATTTCTTGGAGTATGAATACGGCGGCGTAGACTTGAAGACCTGGTCGGAAAGCATTGGAGGTCTTGATAAGCTTGATTTTTCAGTGCGGCTAAGACTGATCTGTGAAGTCTGTGAAACCCTGTCGGCCGCGCATAGTGTCGGAGTTTTGCATAAGGATCTGAAGCCAAGCAATATTCTGGTGTACTCCGAAAATGGCAGCTGGAAATCGCGAATAGCCGATTTCGGTAGCGCTAGATTGCTTGACCCCGGACGTCTTGACCAATTGGGGATTACCGCCTTGGCGAAGACAGGGCAAAATCTTGAAGACGACCAGCAGACAAGCACACCACTTTACGCATCACCAGAGGTTTTGCGTGGCCATGCAACTACCGTTCAGAGCGACATCTATGCAATGGGGGTCATGCTCTATCAGATGTTGATCGGGGATTTCCGTGAAATGCTGTCTCCGGGCTGGGAGACGCGGGTCGATGATGATCTGCTCCGTGAAGACATTTCAAAGGCTTCCGCAGGAGATCCCGAACTGCGATTCACCTCAGTGGCCGAACTGGCAAGAAACCTGAGGACACTTGAAGCAAGGCGTAGAACGAGAAACGAGCAGCTGGTAGTCCAGCAAAAAACGGCTGCTCTCGAGCTTCGGATGAAAAAAGCAAAGGCCAGGCGCCCCTGGCTTCTGGCTACTTTTGGAACCCTCAGTCTTGGGCTTGTGACCAGTTTGTATTTTTACAACCAAGCGAGCTTGGAGCGGCTGGCGGCACTTAAGCAGGCTCATATAACAAGAGCGGTGAACCAGTTCTTGTATCATGACATTCTTGCCGCAGCAGATCCGGTATCCTCCGGGCAGACTGGCATCACCGTGAAGGAAGCGCTGGATAAATCTGCCGGACAGATTGATAAGCGTTTTGCAGGCCAGCCCGAGGTCGCGGCAGAAATCCACCGTATCGTAGGAACGGCATATTATCAGGTATCCGAGCATGAAAATGCCCTTAAGCAGTATGCATGGGCCGCCGATAATTTCCGCTTGGCAGACGGCCCGAACTCCCCCCGTGCTTTGGAGGCTGAAGCACTGTATGCGGAAACTTTGACCCGCATGTCACGATATGCCGAAGCATCGGCTGTTCTGAACAAACTAAAACCGCAGATGCAAAGGCAGGACGCCATACTGGCGGGAGTCTATTACGATCGGGCAAGGGCTTGGTGGCATTTTAACCAGTTTCAGTACCGCGAAACCGTGCCTGCATTGGAAAGCGCATTGACGCGGTTGGCCATGATTCCGGATGCGGATCCGGAACTTGAAGATGGCATTGTGCAAGCCTTGATGGTGGCGCGGCAATTTGCCGGCTACCCGCTTGAAAGTCTGGAGCAGCTGCAGCAGCGCTTGGTTAAAGGGTTGGCTGAGCGTAAAGGCGCTAAAGCTCCGGTTACACTCAATGCCAGGTATGCCGCTGCACGGACTCTGATGATTCTCGGCAAAGAACGCGAGATGGAAGCGACTTATCTTGAACTTTCAAAAGAAATGACCGAAGCGCTTGGTCCAAAAAGTGAACCTGCGCTGCTCATTCAGCATTCACTGGCCGTTGTCTACAGCAAACTGCAGGATTGGCCTCAGTCCGAACGCTCGGGCAGAAACGCATACTATGGATTGCAGGAATTGATGGGGCCTGATAGCAGCAATTCCTATATTGCAGCCAGCACTTATGCCATCGCCTTATTGCGTAACGGAAAGTACGAGCAGGCCGTGGCTTTATTGAAGCGCAAGCTCGCGGATCTCGGCGATCGATCCGATAACGCTGCCAAGATCATCCGGCTTGCATTGACCGTGAATCTCGCACACGCCTACATCGAAGCCCAGCGATTCGAGTTGGCTGTGCCCTTGGCAAAAAAACTCGAAATGGAGGGCGGAACAATCGCCAAAGTAGCTTCAGATGCGGCAGGGGAGATCGCATATATAAGGGGTGCGGTCATGACCAATCCGGAGCAAAGACAGGAATCCATCGCGCTGCTCAAAGAGGGAATTCGTGAATTATCGAAAAACAACACAGAGGACTACTGGATAATTCGTAATGCAACCGCTTTGTTAAAGGAGCGTTCCCTGCAGGCAAAAGCAGAAAAATTAGACCACGTCGTGCCTATTTAAAAAAGGAGCAACCGCAAGGGTTGCTCCTGCAGCAATCATTCCGCTTTCAGGTTGCTTTCGAACAGCTCGTAAATCCGCCGGTATTGGTCGTACCAGCTTTCCGGCTGCACGTAGCTGTGGCGCTCCAGCGGATAAGAGGCCATTGTCCAGTTATGCTTTTTCATCTCGATCAGGCGCTGCGACAGACGCACCGAATCTTGGTAGAACACGTTGTCGTCCATCATGCCGTGGCTGATCAGCAATGCGCCATTCAGGTTTTCGGCATATTCGATCGGTGAGGATTTTTTATAGGCTTCCGGATCGACATCCGGCGTGTTCAGGATGTTGGCCGTGTATTCATGGTTGTAGCTGGTCCAGTCGGTGACCGGGCGCAGCGCGGCGCCGGCCTTGAACACCTCCGGTGCGCGGAACAGCGCCATGAAGCTCATGAAGCCGCCGTAACTGCCGCCGTAGATGCCGACATTGGCTTTGTCGCCCTGGTGGTTGGCGACCATGTAGTCGACGCCGTCCAGGTAGTCTTCCAGTTCCGGGTGCCCCATCTGCCGGTAGATCGCGGTGCGCCAGTCGCGGCCGTAGCCTTCCGAGGCGCGGTAATCCATGTCGAGCACCACATAGCCCTGCTGCACCAGTAGGTTATGGAACATCTGCTCGCGGTAGTAGTTCGGGTAGCGCGCGCTCACGTTCTGCAGATAGCCGGCGCCGTGCACGAACATCGCGATCGGGTACTTCCTGCCGGGCTCGGCGTTTTTCGGGCGGTACAGCTTGGCCCAGACCACCCCGGCGCCGTGCTTGGACGGCACCTGCACGTATTCCGGCTCGATCCAGCTGCGCGCCTTGAATTCAGCCGTGCGGGTGTCGGTCAGCTTTCGGGTATCGCCGGTCCGGGCGTTGACCAGCGCCAGCTGCGGCGGCAGGTAACTGGCCGAATAGCGCACCGCCAGCTGCTCGCCGTCCGGCGCCAGTGCGAAGTCCTCGACGCCGTCAAGCGCGGTGACTTCGGTCAGGCCCGAGCCGTCGGCATTGATCCGGCATACTTCGTAATCGCCCGGCCACCGGCGGTTGCAAAGGAAATAGGCCTGGGTGCCGGCGCCGTTCCATTGCACCGAGCTGGCTTCGAACGTGCCCGATGTCAGCGCCTTGGCGGACTTGCCTTCGCCGATGTACAGGTGGCCGTACCCGCTCTGTTCGGACAGGAACCAGAAGCGTTTGTCCGGCAGGAAGCCGTATTCATTGAAACTCCAATTGATCCACGCGGCATCTGTCAGACGATGCCTGACGGTGAGTTTCCCCGTACCGAAATCGACGCCGGTCAGCCAACGGTCCTTGTTGTCGACGGCACGTACCATCAGTGCCACCTGGCTGCCGTCCGTGCTCCAGACTGCCGGGAAATCCATGCGCACCGGCCGGTTGCCTTTCAGCGCCTCGAGCTTCTGGGCCTTGCGCAGCGCGGCCAGGGGATCGTTGCCGATACCCGGCAATGCCGACAAATCGAGCTCGCGCACCGACTGCGCACCGACATCGACCAGCCACAGTTTTTGGCCCAGCGGCAGGTTGCGGCCGACGCGCGTCCGGACGTTTTCGAATTCCTCGAAGCCGCTTTCGGTCACGTATTTGGGCATCTTGCCGGTCTGTCCTTCATCGGCGCCTTTTTCGGTGGTGATGACCAGCGCATGGCGGCCGTCCGGGGACAGCATGCTGCCGGCGATGTCGACGCTCTTGCCCAGATAGGTGGCAGGCTTCGCCGTCGTGGCATCCGCCAGCCGGCGGCTGTCGCGGTCTTTGCTCAAGGCATCGCGCTCGGCGTTCTGCCGGGCCAAGGTGGCGATCAGGCGCAGCTCATGGGCGTTGGCCGCGCCCGGTTTGGGTTTTGCCGCGGGGTCGTCTTCGGCTTTCAGCTGCAGCACCGGCTCGATCAGGCCCGAGGCGCGCCAGGCCAGCCAGTCGTTGCCGCGCCTGAACTGCACGCTGCCGCCGTCCGACGAGAACTGCGGCGAGGATTCGCTTTCGGTCGTCCGGGTGATCTGCGTCAGTGCGCCGTTGCCCAGGCTGCGCATGAACACATCGCCTTGGCGGATGAACAACGCCCGCGAACGCGTGGCATCGAAGACCTGCGCGGCTTCATCAAGCTGCGACCACGTGCCGTTTTCGACACGCACGCCCTGTCCATCGCGGCTGTCGAGCCGGTAGGTGGCGAGCACCGGCGAACCGGCCAGTTTCTGCCGGTAAAAAACGGCCCGCGAATCGGCCGACCACCACGCCGACTCGACCGGCGTGCCGATCCAGTCCGGGTGCGCCATGGCCTGGTCCAGGCTGATGGGGGTCTGCGCTGCGCTGGACATGCTGAGCAGGGCGGCGCTGAGGCCGAAAATCCGCGGTAATGACATAAATGCTCTCGGTTGGGTCAAGTCCTATAGCGTACCAAACTCGAAAGCACTTTCCTGAATCCTTAATGTAGGTGACAATTGCACAAAGCCAGCGGACCGTCTATGCGCGTTTTTGTGTACAAATCCCAGAAGAAACCGGATACCTACCTGTATCTCGGCACACGCGACGGCTTCAACCAGGTTCCTGAATCCATCCAAGCCCCGCTGCTGCCTTGGCTGCCGGCCTTGGAATTCGATCTGACCGAAGGCCGGAGACTGGCCCGCCTCGATGCCGGCGTGCTGCGCCGCAACCTTTCGGACCATGGGTTTTACCTGCAGTTCCCGGCGTCGGCGCTGGATCCACTGGTGGCCGGAGGCGTGGGTGATGGTTGAGTTCCTGCTGCTGGCGCTGAAACTCGCGCTGTTCCACGGCGTGATGGTCGAGTTGCTCAAGGCCGGCGCCCGGCGGACACCGTGGCGTTTCCCGGCGGCGCTGAAATCGGCGGCGGCGGTGGCGGTCCTCTGGCTGGTGTTGCAGGCCATCGTCGCGCTTCTGCTGGTCTGGCCGATCCAGGCCATCCAGGACACGCTCAGCCTGCCGGCCGTTCTGGTCCTGTCGACGGCGGTGGGTCTGGCGGTGCTGGGCCTGCAGCGTCTGTGGCCGAACTGGGCGCAGCTCGAGCAGGATGTCAGCCAGGGCTGGCCCAATCTGGACGCCGCAGCCTTCGGATTCTGGCGTAGCACACTGGCCGGGGCGGCACTGTTCCTGTTGGCCGCGCCGGCCCTGCTGGTCTCGGCGGGTTGGGCGTTCTGGCCGACCGGCACCAGCCTGTGGCTGATCTTTTACGGCGTACTTGCCGTCATCCTGCATGCGGCGGCGGTCATGCTCGACCTGCCGCATCGGCAGGAGCCGTCTGCCGTGCCGGCCGAGGAACGTCCCGCCGCGCCGGCCATCAGCCTCGATCCGGACACCGCGTTGATCCACGCGGTGCATAACGGCCAGGTGCAGGCGGCATTGGATGCCTTGGACGCCGGCGCCAATCCGCATCAGCTGCCGGCAACCGGAGCCAAAGACCAGCGCAGCCTGATGATGGTCGCCAGTACCTTGAGCGACCTGCGACTGCTGCGTGCGTTGATCGGCAAGGGCGTCGACGTCAACGCGTTCCACGCCGGCCTGAATCCGCTGCTGACCGCGACCCGCGACAGCTGGCACGGCCGTTCCGAAGCGGTCACCATGCTGCTGGCCAACGGCGCCAACACGCAGGTCGCCGATGCCGACGGCAATACGCCGCTGCACCATGCCATGCGCAGCACCGATGCGGCGGTGGCGGCTTTGCTGCTGGACGCCGGCGCCGACAAGGAAGCGGTCAACAAGGAATCCTTCACGCCCTTGGCCTTGGCCTGCCAGGCGGCGAACTGGCGCGTGGCGCGCTATATGCTCGAGCGCAAGGCCAAGGTGGAGCCGGAGCTGGCCGAACCGGTGCTGATCGCCGCCTCCGGCGCCGAGGACGACGAAATCGGCGTCCGGCTGCTGCACAAGCACAAGGCCAAGATCGATGTGCGCGGGCGCCAGCAGCGCACCGCGCTGATGGTCGCGGCCCAGTCCGGCCTGATGGAAGTGGTGTCGGTGCTGCTTGAGCTGGGCGCGCAGATCAACGCCCAGGACGAAACCGGCCTGAGCGCATATATGCTGGCAGCCCAGGTCGGTGAAATCGATGTCCTGAGAAAGCTCCAGGAATCCGACCGGCTCAACCGGGGCCAAGCCGACCAACAGGGCCGGACCGCCTTGGATTATGCCCTGTCGAACGGACGCTGGGCGGCGGTCGCCTGCATCGATCCGCAGTATCCGTTGCCCGACCATGTCAGCCATGCACCGGATCCGGCGCGTCTGGACTCGGGCTTGAAGCAGCTCCACGACGCCCTGACCGCAGGCGATTTCGGGCTGGTCGAGCGCCTGCAGCAGGCCGGCGTAAGACCCGGTCCGGCCGAGCTGGCCGACCTGACCTTCACCTTCAGCCAGACCGAAAGCCGCGCGGCCCTGGATTGGCTGTTGCGCCATGGCGGGGCGCTGTCCGGCGTCGATGCCGGTGGGCAAAGCGTCTACCAGCGCCTGCTGAAAACCCATCAGAACCAAGCCGGCGTATTGCATTTCTTTTTGAGCAGGAACCAGGCCATCGCCGGTACCGGCAGTTTGGCGGCGTTCCTTGAATCCTGCCTGCAGCATGATTTCAGCCGCCGTTCGGATGAGCAACTGGCCCTGAGCCTGCTGCATCAGGGCGCGGATCCGTTCAGCGGCACGGCGTCGGGCCGTTCGCCGCCGATCGTGCTGGCCATCCGTTTGGGCTGGCAGCGTTTGAGCCAGGCCCTGTTGGCGCAGGGCGTGGACGCCAACGCAACGGACGGCGCGGGCATGAGCGCCCTGCATTTCGCCGCCCAACTGGGCCGCGGCGCCCTGCTGCAGGAGCTGATCCGATTTGGCGCGGATCCCGAGCGGCGCGCGGTCAATGGCCAGACGGCCCTGGGCCTGGCGTATATGCATGCCGACCCGCACGGCATTGAATGGCTGTCCTGGCCGAATTGGCAACTGCCGGTCCGTAAGCTGACCGGTGCCGACCTGTCCGGCGCGGTGTTGGCCAAGGACCTGCCGGCGGTCAAGAAGCTGCTGCGGCTGGGCATCGCCGTCAACGAGCTCGACCAAAAAGGCTCCACGGCCTTGATCCACGCCTGTGGCCAAGGCCAAACCGAGATGGTCCGCCTGCTTCTGAAGCATGGCGCCGATCCGAAAGTGGCGGCGCATTCAGGTGCTACCGCGCTTTGGGCGGCCATCAGCCAGTCGCATGCCGATGTACTGGAAGCACTGCTGCAGCACGGCGCCGATGCCAATCAACCGGTGGCCGGTTACCCGCCGTTGAATCTGGCGTGTCTGGGCGGCGTGCCGGACCAGATTGCGCTTCTGCTGGAACACGGCGCCGAGGCGTCGGCGGTTGACGGCAACGGCCAGAACGCGCTGCATGCCGGCGCGGTGTTCCTGAGCTCCGAAAAAGCCCGCTTGGATGCGGTCATCCTGGTGGATATGCTGATCCGCGCCGGCGTATCGGCCGCGGCCGTGGATGCCCACCAGCAGGCCCCGCTGCATCTGCTGTGCGGCGCCGCGCTGCAGAAAGGGCAGGCGTTGAAGGAGGGCCTGGTGCTGTCGGCCATCGAGCGCCTGCTGCAGGAGTCGCCCGCCATCGATGCCGTGGATGCGCGTGGCTTCACCGCACTGCATCATTGCGCCGCCCGCGGTTATGGACAGCTGACCGACCGTATGCTGCAGGCCGGCGCTGACAAAAACCGACGCGACAACCTGGGACGGAGCGCTTACGATTTCGCGGTGATGGGCGGATTTTCGGAGGTAGCCAACCGCCTCCAGGACAAACCCGAGCGCGTCGACATCGCCAGCCTGCTGAACAGGAAAGATCAGGCCTGATCCGGCGAGTCCGTGTCCAGCCGGTCGGCATCGAATAACGCTTCCAGGTCCTTGTAGGCCTGTTCGGCGCTGGCCATCAGCGCGGCCTCATTGTCATGCACCAGATACTGTTCGGCAAGGATGCTGTCATCGTGGGCGATGAACAGGCGTGCGAACTCCTCGGCCCGTTCCTGCTTGAAGCCGAGCCCGATGAAGGCCATTTTGCCGATTTCAACGCTGGAATACAGGGTTTCACGGATTGCCGCCACGCCCAGGTCCATCAGCCGGAAGGCATGCTGGCGGTTCCTGGCGCGGGCGATCACGCGCAGATGCGGAAAGTGCCGCCTGGCCAGCCGGGCGATCTTCAGATTGGTTTCCGGATCATCGGCGGCGATCACCAGCAACTCGGCCTGCGCGATGTGCGCGGACTGCAGCACTTCCAGCCGGCTTGGGTCGCCGAAGTAAATCAGATTGCCGAACTTGCGTGACAGGGCGACCTGCTCGACGCTGCTTTCCAGGGCGATGAACGGGATCCTGCGCGCGCGCAGCATACGGCCGACGATCTGCCCGACCCGCCCGAAACCGGCGATCACCACGCGCGGCCGGCCTTCGTCGATGGCGTCGTACCGTGGTGCTTCGGACTTCAGCGGCCGCTTTTTGAACAGTGCCTGCAAAGCCATCAGGGTGAGCGGCGTCAAGGCGATGCTGATGCCGACGATGGCGACCAGGCGGTCCCGCCATTCCGGTGCCAGCAGGCCGAATTTCACCGAATCGGCGAACACCACGAAGGCGAATTCGCCACCTAGGGCCATGGTGCCGGCCAGCAGCAGGGCCTCCCGCCGGCCGATCCGGCATTGCCAGATGCCGATGGCGTACAGCACCAGGGACTTGATGGCCAGCAAGACCAACACGCCGCCGGCGATGAACAGCGGGCTGGCGGTGATGGTCGGCAGGTTGATGGTCATGCCGACCGAAATGAAGAACAGGCCGAGCAGCAGGCCCTTGAAGGGATCGACCTGCGCTTCGATTTCGTGCCGGAACTCGGAGTCGGCCATCAGCACGCCGGCCAGGAAGGCGCCCAGACCCATCGACAGGCCGACCGAGTTCATCAGCCAGCCGGTACCGATCACGATCAGCAGCGCGGTGGCGGTGAAAATCTCGCGCATCTGGGTCCAGGCCACCGCGCGGAACAGCTGGCGCATGGCGTAACGGCCGATGGACACCACCAACAGGAGCACGGCGACGGCTTTGAGCGCCATGGCGCCGGTGTAGCCGTCGCCCGGATTCTGTGTGTGCCCGAGCAGGGGAATGGCGGCCAGCAGCGGAATCGCCACGATGTCCTGGAACAGCAGGATGCCGAACGCGGATTTGCCGTGCGGCGCGTTCAGCTGTTTGCGTTCCGCCAGCAGCTGCAGGACCACCGCCGTGGAAGACAGGGCCAAGGCAATCGCCAGGATGGCCGCGCCCTTCCATGGCACGCCCAGCAACGACAGCACGGCGTAAAGTCCCAAGGAACTGGCGATGACCTGCACGCTGCCGGCGCCGAAGATGCGGTGCCGCATCTGCCAGAGCCGGGGCGGCGAGAGCTCCAGGCCGATGACGAACAGCATCATCACCACACCCAGTTCGGAGATGGCCAAGGTGCTTTGCGGATCGGCGATGACTTTCAGCCCGAACGGACCCAGCAGCAGGCCGACGAACAGGTAGCCGAGCACCGCGCTGAGGCCGAAGCGTCGGAAAACCGGCACGGTGATGACCGAGGCCAGCAGAAACCAAAGGACATCGGTGATGCCGGAGCCGTGCATGGTGGGAGACCTGCCGTTAGTCGTATCGTGACCGCTTTTATAGAGTATAAGCTCCCCGAAAAAATATGCTAGACTCGATTTGAACGCGAAAATACGCGGTGTCCGGTATTATTATTTCAATGGGGATCAATAACATGCGGTTCAGGATAGTTCTCACGGCTTTGGCCTGCTGGTTGGGCGCAACGGCGGCCCAGGCACAGTCCGGGGTGGAATACACCCGTAAATTCAGCGGTACCATCGAGGTCACCCCACTGGGTGAGGTTTCCACCTACACATTGCAATCGGCAGGCGTACCGGCCATCGACCAACGCCTCGGCAGCCTTGTGGAGTCTTGGCGGTTCCAGCCGGTCGCGACGCTCGGCGGGGCCAAGACCGTCCGTGCCGAGTTTGTGATAAACCTGGTCCGCCCCTCGCTAACCGACAGCACCTACACGTTGCGGCGCGTCGAGTTCTATCCGGAAAACGCCAAGCCCCAGGCACGCCGCGCCACGACACCCGATGAGCTCGCGTACTGCGTGAATTCCAGCGCGGCCCGGCGCCGGGACGTGCTGTGTCCGGCTACCGTGCCCGCGGATCCCACCCTGGGTACCCAGGGGGTAGGCGCCGAAGCCTATATCGCCATCCGGCGCACGGAGTCGGGTCCACAGGTTGTCTTGGACAGCCTGTCGCTGTTCACCGGGCAGAACGCCAAAGTCAGCAACAAAGCCTTCACCGTCGCCAAGGAGCGGTACGGCCAGGAAGCCTTGCGCTACGGCCAGGCCAATGCCGATGCCCTGTTGCAGGACAAAGACGTGGCCATTGCGCGCGTCGAGCTGGTCCAGTCCAACAATAAGACGCTCTGGCGCCGCCAGGACAAGGTCGACCTGCCGAAAGTGGATTGGATGACCGACGACATGCGCAAGAAGACGGTGTATGTCGGACAGGGTGTCTTGGAACTTAAATAGGATTCATGTTGAAGAAAATTCTCGCTGCCGCACTGCTGTTGGCGCTTTCAGGCCACTTGGCTGCGAATGAAAAACTGAAGCGCTTCATCGGTTACATCGATGGTGATATCACGGTCGGTGCCGATGGCACGGTCAAGGCCGTGGCGCTGAATAATATCAAGGATGTCAGTCTGCAGGCGTTTCTGGTTTCCTGGGTAAAAACATGGGAGTTCTATCCCATGACCGTCGGCGGCCAAGCACAGGATGTGTCTAGCACTTTCACTTTCAAAGTGGTCGCAGCCTTCGACTCCGGAAACAAGTTGCAGGAAATCATCATAGATGACGTGTTAATCGCGCCGAACCCGCTTGAGGCGTCTTTGCGTAAGGAAAGGCCTGAGGTCGTGAAGAGACATTTGCCAAACTATCCCAGCGATGCTTTGAAGAAAGGCATCGAGGCCAGAGTGCACGTGGCGGTGCAGATTTCTCCAGATGGCAAGGTAAGCGATGCCGCGATACATAAGCTGGCCCTGTTGAATGCCGGCCATCGGGACGACCTCGGGGCAAGGGCTTTCGCCGAAAAGAGCTTTGGCGCGGCCGCGCTGGCGGGCATAAAACGCTGGCAGTGGAGTCCCGAATGGGTGGCTAATTGCGGTAATCCTTGCGTGGGCGTGCTTCCGGTGGATTTCACGGTTTCCGCCCTGGATGGCTGGCGGTCTTAT
>DATMWF010000176.1:0-12219 GCA_035562675.1 Arenimonas sp.
CAGCTCAACACGCAGCGCCAGGCCATGCTCGACCAGCGCGTCCTGTTCGAGCGCGACCTTTCCGCGGCCCGTTCGGCCCTGGACGGCGTCGAGCTGGAACTGCGCCGGCAGGAACAGCTGCGCCAGCAGAGCGACGGCCAAGCGCTGGCGCAACGTGAAAAAATCACCTCGGTGCGGCTCCTGGAGCAGGCCGTCAGCCTGCGCGCCGACCAGCTCAAGGAATCCGTTGAAAAGGCCGGTGCGGTCATCGAGTCGGTGTTGGAAACGCTGTCCGACAACTTCGACACCGATCTGTGGGCGAAAAACCTGATGGATATCGACGCGAAAATGCGTCGCCTGGAACCGGTCAATCTGGCCGCCATCCAGGAGTTCGGCGAACAGAGCGAACGCAAGACCTATCTGGATGCCCAGAATGCCGATTTAACCCAGGCCCTTGATACCCTGGAGGAAGCCATCCGCAAGATCGACCGGGAAACCCGCGGCCGTTTCAAGGAAACCTTCGACCGCGTCAATGCCGGCGTGCAGGATCTGTTCCCGCGCCTGTTCGGCGGCGGCCACGCGTATCTCGAACTGACCGGCGAAGACCTTCTGGACACCGGTGTGGCGATCATGGCGCGGCCTCCGGGCAAGCGCGTTTCCAACATTACGCTGCTGTCGGGCGGCGAAAAGGCCTTGACCGCGGTCTCCCTGGTCTTCGCCATCTTCAAGCTCAATCCATCGCCGTTCTGCCTGCTCGATGAGGTGGATGCGCCGCTGGACGAGGCCAATGTCGGCCGGTTCAGCGCCATGGTCACCGAAATGAGCGAGAAGGTGCAGTTTGTTTTCGTGACCCATAACAAAGCCACCATGGAGTCCGCCCGGCAGCTGTCGGGCGTGACCATGCGCGAACCCGGCGTCAGCCGGATGGTTTCGGTGGACTTGGCGGAAGCCGCGCGTCTGGCGGGTGTTGCATAAAGGAGTGTTGCCATGGAATTAGGTTTAAGTGATGCGATGATTCTGAGGATAGTGATAGGAACGGCGTTTTTGCTGCTGATCCTTTACATCATCATCAGCGGTAAAAACAAAGGCAGGGCCGTCGGCAGGGATTCGGCGGTGCGTGTCGAGCCGCAGACATCCCTGTCCGAAAGTCCCGACGACCTTACTCAGGAACCGGAAGCCGAGGACGTTTTCACCGAGCAGGCGACCCTGGGCTTCGAAGACAAACCGCAGGCCAACCAGAACAACCATGTCGGCGTCCGTAAGTCGGACGAGTATGAAAAAATCATCATGCTCTACCTGGCAGCCAGAAGCGGTCATACGATTTCAGGCGCCGAGCTGGTGCTGGCGACCGAAAAAGTGGGGCTGATCTACGGCCACCACAACATTTACCACCGGCTTTCCGAAAGTTCGCGCTCCAACGAGCCGGTTTTCAGCATGGCGAACGTGATTCAGCCCGGATATTTCGATCTTGCCCAGATTGACAGCCTGCAGACGCCCGGCGTCAGCTTCTTCATGACCCTGCCTGGCCCGGTCACCGCCATCCAGGCGTGGGATACCATGCTGCCGATCGCGGAACGCATGGCGCAGCTGCTGGACGCGGTGCTCCTGGACTCCGACCGCAATGCCCTCGGCCGCCAGCGCATCCTGCACATCAAAGAAGAACTGCGCTCGTTCGACCGTGAAAAAGAACGGCAGACCATCAAGCCGGGACGTTGAGTTGAGCGCCGCGGAGCAAAGCCATGCGCGTTTGCTGGCACAGATCGAAGACGCCAATTACCGCTATTACGTGCTGGATGACCCGTCCATCCCCGACAGTGAGTATGACCGCCTGCTGCGCGAGCTTGAACAACTTGAACGCCAGCATCCCGAATTGGCGTCGCCGGACTCGCCGACGCAGCGCATAGGGCATTCGGTACAGACCGCATTCGGAAAAGTCAGGCATCGGATCGCCATGCTGTCGCTGGCCAATGCATTCAGCGACGAAGAGGTCGCCGATTTCCTGCAGCGTATAGCCAACACCGTGCCGCCGGAGCAGCTGGAATTCTCCTGTGAACCGAAACTCGACGGCTTGGCCATCAGTCTCCGGTACGAAGACGGTCACCTTGTGCAGGCGGCCACGCGCGGTGACGGCGAGGAGGGCGAGGACGTCACCGTCAACATACGCACCATCCGAAGCATTCCCCTGAAGCTGCGCGGCCATGGCTATCCGAAAGTGCTCGAGGTGCGTGGTGAAGTGTATATGCCGCGCCAGGCCTTCGAGCTTTACAACCAACGCGCCCTGCAGCGCAATGAGAAAACCTTGGCCAATCCGAGGAACGGCGCGGCCGGCTCCCTGCGCCAGCTGGATCCGAAAGTGACCGCTTCGCGTCCCTTGAGCTTCTATGCCTACGCCATCGGCGATGTGCAGGGCATGGTGATGCCGGGAACCCATTCGGAAATGCTGTCCCTGCTGCGGGAATGGGGGCTGCCGGTCAGCGCCGAAGTGAAGACCGTCCTTGGCCTGCAGGCAGTCCTCGATTATTACCGTGCCATGCAGCGCCGGCGCGACAGTCTTCCGTTCGACATCGACGGGGTGGTGTATAAACTGAACGCGATCGCCTGGCAGAATGAGCTGGGCTTCGTGTCGCGTGCGCCACGATGGGCCATTGCACATAAATTTCCGGCATTGGAGCAGGCGACCACCGTTCTGGCCATCGATGTCCAGGTCGGCAGGACCGGCGCCATCACGCCGGTGGCGCGGCTGCAGCCGGTCAACGTGGCCGGCGTAACATTGACCAACGCCACCTTGCACAACGCCGACCAGATTGCCCGTCTTGGCGTCCGTGTCGGCGACCGGGTGATTGTCCGGCGTGCCGGCGATGTCATTCCCGAAGTCGTTCGCGTGATGCTGCAGGACCGGCCGATGGATAGTCACGGCGAACCGCTGCATCCGCCTTTCGACATGCCGGCCATATGCCCGGTCTGCGGTTCGGAAGTCGTCCGCGAGGAGGGCGAGTCGGTATCGCGCTGCACCGGCGGCCTTTACTGTGATGCGCAGCGCAAGCAGGCCATCATCCATTTCGCGTCCCGCAAGGCGATGGACATCGCCGGACTTGGCGAGCGCATCATCGATGACCTGGTCAGCTACGATTATGTCCATCATGTAGCCGATCTGTATGCACTGGATCTTGATGCGTTACAGGAAATGCGCCGCAGAAGCCAGGCCGAGCCGGGGCAGGGGGAAGTCGGCCCGGTAAAGAATGAAGCCAGCAAGTGGGCGGAAAACCTGTTGGCTTCCATTGAAGCCAGTAAAAAAACACGTCTTGACCGTTTCATCTATGCCCTGGGCATACGCGATGTCGGCGAAGCCACCGCCAAGACCCTCGCCAGGCAGTTCGGGGATCTACCGGCGCTGATGCAGGCTGACGAAGAGCGCCTGCTGCGCATCCCCGACATCGGCCCGATCGTGGCCCGGCGCATCGTGACGTTTTTCGCGCAGGCGCACAACCGCGAAGTGATCGATGGACTGCTCAGTGCCGGCGTGCAGTGGCCGGTCACCGAGGCAAAAGCGGAGCAGGATGGGCCTTTAAGCGGACAGACCTTCGTGCTGACCGGCAGCCTTCAGGCCTTTACGCGCGAACAGGCAGGCGAAAAGCTTGAGGCATTGGGCGCCAAAATCGCGTCCTCGGTTTCGAAAAAGACATCGGTTCTGGTGGCCGGTGAGGAGGCGGGATCGAAACTCGCCAAGGCCCGGGAGCTGAATGTCCGTATATGGAGCGAGCCGGATCTCCTGGCTTACCTGTCCGAACACGGAATCAGCGAGTGAACGACCACTGGCAGCCAAGCGCTTCAGGCGCCGCGTTGAAGCTGCGCGCAGGGGTTTACCGGCGCATCCGCGATTTTTTCCATCAACGGCATGTGCTTGAAGTTGAAACGCCGATACTGTCCGAGGCGGGCAACACCGATCCGAATATCGAAAGTTTCCACGTCCAGTTCTCCGGACCATGCGTCGCCGGGGAAAGAACCCGTTGGCTGCGCACCTCGCCGGAATTCCCGATGAAGCGGCTGCTCGCCTCCGGCTTCGGCGACTGCTACGAACTCGGCCGCGTGTTCCGAAACGGCGAGTTCGGCCGCAGGCACAATCCGGAATTCACCATGCTGGAGTGGTACCGCATCGGCTGGAGCCATGTCGAACTGATCGAGGAGTGCATCCTGCTGGTGCAGGATGTGTTCGCGCTGAAAGGCATCGAACTGCCCGTCCGTCGTTTGACGTATGCCGAATTGTTCATGGAGTCCATCGGCATTGACCCGCACCTGGCAAGTGATGGACAGTTGCGTGAGGCCGTTCTGTCGAAAATTGACATCGAACCGGATGGTCTGCAGCGCGACGATTTCCTCGACCTGCTGGTCACGCATTGCATCGAACCTAAACTGCCGAAGCTGTCCTTGACGGCGGTGTCCGACTTTCCGGCCTCGCAATGCGCCCTGGCGCGGATCAGGCCGGGCGCAGTGCCGGTCGCTGAACGTTTCGAGTTGTATCTGGGCGATGCCGAGCTGGCCAATGGCTATCATGAATTGACCGATGCCCAGGAACAGGGCCTGCGCTTTGACCGGGATCTCGCGCTGCGCAGCCGGCGCGGCGCATGTGCGGTACCCAAGGACCAGCGGCTGCTTAGCGCCATGGAAAGCATGCCGGCCTGTGCCGGCGTGGCGATGGGCATCGATCGCCTGATGATGGCGCTGTCGGAGACGCAATCGCTCCCGGACGTCGTGGCTTTCGACTTCTCCCGCGCCTGACGGGACTAAAGGGCGTTGAGTTTCCTGATCAATGGAACGGCCAGATTGAACGCTTCTTCGGTCCAGTTCCACAGAACCGTCTTCGGAAGGCGTAGATTTCTGGCCAAGGGCGCGGGCAGCCAGTTCGAGCCTAGTTTCCTGATCCTGCAAACGCTGTCGGCATAGCGCCCGATCGCCCAGGTATGCGCCAGGGCTTCGACCACCTCCGGTATCCACTGGCTGAGCGGCGCGAATTTCAGGATCAGTTTGCCGGCCGTATCACCGATGGACTGCTTGAGCTTCAGTTCGATGCTGCTGAAATCGATGAATTGGTTGGCGCTGGTGCCGGCCACGGCGATGATCGCTGAAATCTCCCAGGAGGCCGGCTTGATGCCGTGATGCCTGTAAATATCCTTGATCAGCTGTTTCTGGATTTTCTCGATGCTGTTCTTTTCCAGGGAGTCCTTGACCGGTTTGGCCAGAAACGGTTTGGCCAGCGGAAACCGCCTGATGATTCCCTGCGCTATCGTGTAGGCGCCGGCCTTGACGCAGCTGGCGTGCAGCGTAAGTTCAATCTGTCCGCCGGTCCGTAGCACGGAGGCTTTGGTTTTCGCCATGTCGATGCTCCGCTTTATTGCTAAAATGCGTCATGTCAGAGGAACGATACCATGAAATTCGAACAAGTTGACCGTGTCCGCCCGTTGCTTTGGACCGGCGCGGCGCTGATGGTCCTGGATCAGCGCCTGCTGCCCGGTGTGCAGCAGTCGATTGCCTGCCACACGGCGGCTGAGGTCGCCGATGCCATTCAAACCTTGGCAGTACGCGGCGCACCCGCCATCGGAATTGCCGGCGCATTCGGCATGGTGTTGGCTGCCCAGGCCGTAGAGGCCGACACCGGTGAGCAGGCCTTGTCGGCGATATCCCATACGGCCGATGCACTCGTGCAGGCCAGGCCCACGGCGGTCAACCTGCGGTGGGCCATCGAACGCATGAAAAGCCGTCTGCGCACTCTGGGTTCCGGCTGGAAGCTGGCGATCGAGCAGGAGGCCATGGCCATCCAAGCCGAAGATCTGGCGGCCAATCATGCCATGGGCGTTCTGGGCGAGCAGTGCCTGCCGCCGGGCGCCCGTGTGTTGACCCATTGCAATACCGGTTCCCTGGCGACCGCCGGATTCGGTACGGCGCTAGGTGTGATCCGCGCAGGCGTCGCGACAGGCAAGATCGCGCAAATTTACGCCAGTGAAACACGCCCCTGGCTGCAGGGTTCGCGGCTGACCATCTGGGAGCTGCTGGAAGACGGCATCGAGGCCACGTTGATCGTTGACGGCGCGTCGGCCTACCTGATGCAGCAGGGCAGGGTCGATTTCGTCATCGTCGGCGCCGACCGCATCTGCGCCAACGGGGATGTCGCCAACAAGATCGGCACCTATGCGCATGCCTTGGCCGCCAAGGCGCATGGCGTCAAGGTCATGGTCGTGGCGCCGTCCAGCACAGTCGACATGCAGACCGCGGACGGTCAGGGCATCGACATCGAAGAGAGGAGCGCGAGCGAGCTGACCCATATCCAGGGCATCGAGGTCGGTGCGAAAGCCGCAAAAGTATACAACCCCGTCTTCGACGTGACGCCCGCGCATTGCATTGATTTCATCATCACCGAAAAGGGCGTGATCGAACGCCCGGACGGGCCGAAAATGACGGCATGTTTCGGCGCCCTGTCAAGCCCGTAAGGCATTGTTTTTTAATAGCCAAAATCCGTCTAAACCGAGGCCGAATCTGCTACAATTTGAGGTGTGTTTCCCCGGTCTGTTTTCAGCGTAAAACAGCCCTTGAATCCCTCAAAATCCGAGCGCCTGAATGTCAGATTTAGCCAAAGAAATCATACCGGTCAATTTAGAAGACGAGATGCGCCGCAGCTATCTCGATTACGCCATGAGCGTCATCGTCGGCCGCGCCCTGCCGGACGTGCGTGACGGCCTCAAGCCGGTGCACCGCCGCGTGCTTTTCGCCATGCATGAGCTGGGCGCGCATTCCAACAAGCCGTATTACAAGTCAGCGCGTATCGTCGGTGACGTCATCGGTAAGTACCATCCGCACGGCGACCAATCGGTGTATGACACATTGGTGCGAATGGCCCAGCCGTTCTCGCTGCGTTACCTGTTGGTCGATGGCCAGGGAAACTTCGGTTCCGTGGACGGCGACTCCGCGGCGGCCATGCGTTACACCGAAGCGCGCATGTCGCGCATCACCCATGAGCTGCTTGCCGACCTTGACAAGGAAACCGTCGATTTCCAGCCCAACTACGATGAAAAGGAACTCGAACCGACGGTCATGCCGACCAGGGTGCCGAACCTGCTGATCAACGGCTCCGAAGGCATTGCCGTGGGCATGGCGACCAAGATACCGCCGCATAACCTGAGTGAAGTGATCAACGGCACCATCGCGTTGATCGACGACCCCGAAATCGGCATCGGCGAGCTGCTCGCGCATATCCCGGGGCCGGATTTCCCCACCGGTGCCATCATCAACGGCTCCGCCGGCATTCACGCGGCTTACCATACCGGCCGCGGCCGGGTGGTGATGCGCGCCAAGACCGAAATCGAGATCCAGGACAACGGCCGGGAAGCGATCATCGTCGCGGAGCTGCCTTACCAGGTCAACAAGGCCCGTCTGATCGAAAAAATCGCCGAGCTGGTCAAGGAAAAGAAACTCGAAGGCATCTCCGAACTGCGTGACGAGTCCGACAAGGACGGCATGCGCATCTACATCGAGATCAAACGCGACCATTCGGCCGAGATCGTGCTCAACCATCTGTACACCGACACCCCGCTGCAGCAGAGCTTCGGCATCAACATGGTCGCGTTGGTCGACGGCCGGCCGCAGTTGCTGAACCTCAAGCAGGTGCTCGAGGCGTTCGTCCGGCACCGGCGCGAGGTGGTCACCCGCCGTACGCTGTTCGAATTGCGCAAGGCGCGAGCCAGGGCGCATATCCTGGAAGGTCTGACGGTCGCCCTCGCCAACATCGATGAAATGATCGAACTGATCAAGACCTCGCAGAATCCGCAGGTCGCCAAGGACCGGCTGATGGCCAAGCTGTGGCAGCCCGGCCTGGTCAAGACGCTGTTGCAGGCGGCGGGCGCCAATGCCTCGCGGCCTGAGGACCTGGCGGCGGAATATGGCTTCCATGACAACGGCTATCAGCTGTCGGAAGTGCAGGCCAAGGAAATCCTCGAGATGCGCCTGAACCGTTTGACCGGTCTAGAGCAGGAAAAACTTACCCAGGAATATCAGGAGCTGCTGGAGGAGATCAGGGCATTGATCGAAATCCTGGAGCTTCCGGAACGTCTGCTCAACGTCATCCGCGACGAGCTGCTGCTGATCAAGGAAAATTACGGCGATGACCGACGGACCGTCATCCGCGCCAGTGAGGAAGACCTGGAAGACCTGGATCTGATCGCTTCTGAAGACGTGGTGGTCACCCTCTCGCATGCCGGCTATGCGAAGCGCCAGATGCCTTCCACGTACCGTGCGCAGAAACGCGGCGGCAGGGGCAGGGCGGCCGCATCGGTCAAGGAAGAGGACTTCATCGAGCGCCTGTGGGTGGTCAACACCCATGATACGCTGCTGACCTTCACCTCCGAAGGCCGCGTGTTCTGGCTCAAAGTCTACCAATTGCCGGATTCCGGCCCGAATTCCCGCGGCCGTCCGATCATCAACTGGATTCCCCTGCAGCCCGGCGAGAAAGTCCAGGCCGTCCTGCCGGTCCGCGACTTCCCCGACGACCAGTACGTGTTCTTCGCGACCAGGAACGGCACCGTCAAGAAAACCCCACTGAGCGAATATTCCCGCCCCCGCGCCAATGGCATCTGGGCGATCAGCCTGGACGAAGGCGACGGTCTGGTGGATGTGCAGCTGACCAACGGGCATAAGGACATCATGCTGTTCGGTTCGCACGGCAAGGCCGTGCGTTTCGATGAGTCCGAAGTGCGCTCGATGGGACGCACCGCCACCGGCGTGCGCGGCATGCGCCTCAACGGGAAAGACGATGTGGTGGTCAGCATGGTGGTCGTGGAAGGCGACGGCGAGATCCTCACCGCCAGCGAGAACGGTTTCGGGAAACGGACGGCCATTTCGGCCTATCCGAAGAAAGGCCGCGGCACCCAGGGCGTCATCGCCATCCAAAGCAGCGAGCGCAACGGGAAGCTGGTCGGCGCCATCCAACTGACCGAACAGCATGAAATCCTGCTGATCTCCGATCAGGGCACCATGGTCCGCACCCGTGCTTCCGAAGTTTCGCAGGTCGGCAGAAACGCCCAGGGCGTGACCCTGATGCGTGTCGCTGAAGACGAAAAACTGATGGCCATCGAAAGCCTGGACATCATAGAAGATGAATCCGATGAAACCGAATCGGTGGAGGCAACCCCTCCTGCCGAGTGAACGGTCGGCACCGCATAAAAGAACGGCGGGAAATTATTCCCGCCGTTTTTTTATTGAATACAGCCGGTGCAATCAGGGTTTGTAAAGTTTGGCGGTCTTGCCATCCTTGATTTTGGCGACCTGGCCGACCTTGATGTCATGCAGCCATTCCTGGTGCACGACTTTGGTGCTGCCGTCCTTCATCTTCAGGGTGACTTTATACTCCATGTTGCCCTCGGAGATCTTCTTGCCTGCATAGGCGCCGCCAGCAGCACCAGCCACGGTCGCGACGGTCTTGCCGGTGCCGCCGCCGACCTGGTTGCCTACCAGGCCGCCGACAACCGCGCCGGCAATGGCGCCGCCGGTGCCGGATTTGGCATCGCTGACTTTTTCGATCTTTGTGACGATGCCGCAGTTATTGCAGTCAGCCGGAATTTTTGTGATCTGTGCGAAGGCGGCAGGTGCGAATAGCGATGCCGCTAACAGTGCGCTGAACAGTGATTTTTTCATGTTGGACTCCTTTGATGGGTGATTACAATGCGGACAAAACGGACTCTGCGGAGGAGACGGAGAATTCACCGGGCGCCTCGATGAACAATTGGCTGATCTTGCCGTCATCGGCGACAAGGGCGAAACGTTTCGCGCGCAGTCCCATGCCGAACGGCGTGGCGTCCAGTTCCAGACCAAGCGCCTTGGTGAACTCGGCGTTGCCGTCGGCGATCATGGTGATCGAGTCGGGCGCGTTCTGGCTTTTGGCCCAGGCCGACATGACGAAGGCGTCATTGACCGACAGGCAGGCGACATCGTAGCCTTTGGCCGTGAAGGCTTCCGCAAGCTGGATATAGCCGGGAAGATGCTTCGCCGAACAGGTCGGCGTGAATGCGCCGGGGACCGCGAACAGGACCACTTTACGTCCCTTGAAAAACTCGCCGGTGCTGACGGCCTGGACGCCGTCCTTGAGGATGTTGATGTTTGCGTCAGGGATACTGTCGCCGACTTGAATTGCCATGGGTTACCTGCATATTGGTTGAAAGAAATGGGTGCTAGAATGATTCTATCGCTTTCCGGCGAACATTATGTGATTTATGGGTGTATGCAATGGAATTCAAGGACTACTACCAGACATTGGGTGTCGAGGCATCTGCCAGCGAGGCGGAAATCAAGACCGCCTACCGGCGTCTGGCGCGCAAATTCCACCCGGACGTCAGCAAGGAAAAAGGTGCTGAAGAGCGCTTCAAGGCGGTCAACGAAGCCTATGAGGTGCTCAAGGACAAGGAAAAACGTGCGCAGTACGACCAGCTGAAATCAAGCGGTTACCGTCCAGGCGAGGACTTCAGGCCGCCGCCTGACTTCAACCGTGGCGGATACCGGTTCGATTTTGACGAAGGTGCGGCAACCGGCGGGTTCAGCGACTTTTTCGAATCATTGTTCGGCAATGCCCGGCGGACCCAAACCCAGCAGCCCGCCGGTGCGAGCCGTGTCAAATTGAGCATACCGTTGGAGCGCGCCTTCGCCGGCGGCAAGCAGAAGGTCCGCATCGGAAGCCGGACCCTGGAAATCAACATTCCTGCCGGCATCCGCCCGGGACAAAGCATCCGGCTGGCGGGTCAAGGTGAGCGCAAGGGGGACCTGATGATCGAGATCGAATACCAGGAGCATCCCGAATTCGAACTGGACGGTCAGAACGTGCTGTATACCTTGACCCTGATGCCGTGGCAGGCTGCGCTTGGCGCAACCGTTTCAGTACCTACATTGGGCGGTCCGGTGGATCTGAAAATACCCGAGAATTCCGATGCCGGAAAACGCCTGAGACTGAAAGGCCGTGGCATGCCAGGCAAGGCGGGAAAGGGCGATCAATTGGTCGAAATCGAGATCAACGCACCACCCGCCAGGACCGACGAGCAGAAGGCGCTGTATTCGCGGATGGCGGAATTGTTCGGGAACGGCTAAACCGCCGTGGGCAGGACCTGCTTGATGATGTCGATCAGTTCGTTTTCGGTGAAAGGCTTGGTCAGGTAGGCTTTCGCGCCTTGGCGCATGCCCCAGACCTTGTCGGTTTCCTGATCCTTGGTAGTTACCAGGACGACGGGGATGTGCTTGGTCGATTCATCCCTTGTCAGCGCGCGGGTCGCCTGGAAACCATTCAGGTTAGGCATGACCACATCCATCAAGACCAGGTCAGGCAGCTCCGCTTTGCAGACTTCCACACCCAACACGCCGTCATCGGCGGTCAGCGCGGTATGGCCCAGTTTTTCCACAATGCGCTTCATGCCCAACTGTTGGGATGGTGAATCATCTACTACTAAAATGCGTGCCATGGTAATCCCCTGAATGATGTGTTTAGTTAAATGCAAAAACGTTATTTTAGCAAGCGTTGGCGTTGATTTTTACCACGGCGCGGCCAAAAGAGCGTCCGCCGAGCATGTCCTCGAATAGTTCCGGAAGTCCATCGAACCCGATTTCGCGGATTTTAAGGGCATTCAGACTTTCCGAGTCCCAATGCTCGGCCAGCAGGCTCCAGACCCGCTCACGTATTGCGCGTTCGGTTCCCGCCGAGGCGATGCCCAGCAGGGAAACGCCGCGGATGATGAACGGCATGACGGTGGCATGCAATTCAATGCCTGAGACCAGGCCGCAACTGGCGACATTGCCGTAAGGCGCCGTCTGAGCGAGCAGGCCCGCAAGCATGGCGCCGCCGACGCTGTCCACGGCACCGCCGAAACGGGCGCTGTCCATCGGTTTATCGGTCAGGACCGCATCCCTCGGGAAAACCTCGGCGGCGCCGAGTGATTTCAGGAAGGCCGCATGTTCGGGTTTTCCGGAAATGGCATGCACTTCAAAACCTGCTTTGGCGAACAGGCCGGTGGCCAACATGCCGACACCGCCGGTCGCGCCGTTGACGGCGATGGGGCCCAGTTCCGGCTTCTGGCGGTTTTCCAACATGCGCAGCAGCGCCAGGCCGGCCGTAAAGCCGGCGGTACCCAGAATCATCACATCACGCAGTGACAGCCCGGAAGGGAGCGCGATGACATGTTGATGCGGCACCCGCACCTTCTGGCTGTAACCGCCGTC
>DATMWF010000177.1:0-3240 GCA_035562675.1 Arenimonas sp.
TCCCAGATGATCAAGGCGAATTCGGCGTCCAGCTGCCTGGCGGTTTCAGCGATGCCCAGCTCTTCATACAGCGGCAGGATGACTTCGCAGTCGGAATGCGAGGCGAACGGATAGCGGCCCTGATAGCGTTGATAAAGCTCAGGGTAGTTATAGACCTCGCCGTTGCACATCAGCCAGACCTGCCGGGCCTGGTCGCAGAAGGGCTGGTCGCCGGCATGGGTGGGGTCCATGATCGCCAGGCGGTGGAACGCCAGCGTCACTTCACCGTCGGGCTGCACGATTTCCGTGTCATCGGGGCCGCGGTGGCGGAGCAAGTCGAAACTGGACCGGAATTCCGGTAGCGCCAGGGCATCGCCCAAGGAGCCGAATAAACCACACATGCTGTTCCTGCCGTTTGTACGCTGGGCGTTATGCCGCTATAAGTCCATCTTAGCAAAGCCTTCCGGCCAAAACCCCGGCATACGGCCGATTGCCATGAAAATTGCTTATGCCCGGTTCTGCTGGGCTTAATAATGCCCGTGCGATTCGCGCAGAATTAGTGAATAATGGTCGAATGCGCTGCCGGAACAGGCCAGTCGAATGAATCATGAATACGGAGAATACCAGTAAATTATGTGTCCCAGCCGTTCACCCAAAGGCAAATCACGGGGTTGGATCATTCCCGTCGGTGGTGCTGAAGTCAAAGAGAACAACCCGCAGATATTGAGCCGGTTCGTTGCATTATGCGGCGGGGCCAAAGCCCGTATCGCCATCATCCCCACCGCCAGCAAGCTGTTGGAGACCGGACCGAAATACGAGCGCATTTTCAAGGCGTTGGGCGTCAAGTCGGCGGTATCGGTCGATTTCGAGCAGCGCAGCGATGCCTCCGATCCGGAACGTCTGGCGGTTTTCGAGGGCGTCACCGGCGTGTTCCTGACCGGCGGCAGCCAATTGCGTCTGGCGACATTGCTGGGCGGCACCCCGGTAGCCAGGAAAATACGCGAACTCAACGCGCACGGCGTACATGTGTGCGGCACCAGCGCCGGCGCCAGTTTCCTGAGCGAACACATGATCGCGTTCGGGGAGGAAGGCGCCACGCCGATCGCCGGCAACGTGCGGCTTGCGCCAGGACTGGGTTTGACCAACCGCTTCATCATCGACCAGCATTTCCGGCAGCGCGACCGTCTGGGGCGCCTCACCGCGGCCCTGGCATACAATCCGTTCGCCATCGGCATCGGCCTTGACGAGGACTCCGCGGCATTCATCAGTCCGGACCAGACCCTGGAAGTGGGCGGTTCGGGCGCGGTCACCGTGGTGGATGCGACCGACCTGGAATTCTCGTCGATGGACCAGGCCGATGAAGGCCAGCCGGTCTGCATGCTCGGCCTGCGCATCCACATCCTGATCGCCGGCAGCACCTTCAATCTGCATACGCGCCTGGCTTCGCCGGGCAAACTCGTCACCAAAAAGAAATAGCAGGAGATAGTCATGCGCATCTTGGCCCGTTCGGTTTTTGTAGGACCGTCTCAATACGCCCATTTTCCGGTCATCCGTCTGGAACTGGATCTCGGCGTCCTCGAAGAGTGGCCGACCGTGCGGCTCGGACCGGCTTTCGTCGATGCCTTGGTGGAAGCGCTGCCGGAACTGAAAGAGCATGGCTGTTCCTACAAGCAACCGGGCGGGTTCATCCGGCGCATGAAGGAAGACGAGGGTACTTGGCTCGGCCACGTGCTGGAACACGTCGCCATCGAGCTGCAGAACATGGCCGGCGAAGATGTGACCTTCGGCCGCACGCGCTCCATCGAGGGCCGGCCCGGGGTGTATTCCGTGGTGTATGAATACGTCCAGCGCGAGGAAGGCATCGAGGCCGGCGAACTGGCCTTGAAGCTGCTCAGTTCGCTGCTGCCCGATGAACTGCGCAGCGAGCGTGCGGTCTCGGCGGAGTGGTCCTGGCCGGATGCGCGCGACTCCTTCATCCGCTTCGCCCAAAAGCGTGCCTTGGGACCGTCCACGGCCTCCTTGGTACGGGCTGCCGAGGAGCGCAACATTCCGTGGGTGCGCCTGAACGAACAGTCCCTGGTGCAGCTGGGCCACGGCAAGTACCAGCAGCGCATCCAGGCCACGATCACCGGGAAAACCCCGTATATTTCGGTTGAACTGGCTTCCGATAAGGAAGAGACCAACAAAATTCTCGGCGGGCTCGGCCTTCCGGTGCCGAAACAGATCATGGTCCAGCATAAGGACCGCGCCATCGAGGCCGCCCGGAAAATCGGGTTCCCGGTGGTCACCAAGCCGTTCAACGGCAACCACGGACGCGGCATATCGATCCATCTGACCAATGACGAAGAAGTCGCGATGGGCTTTCTCGCGGCCAAGGACCATTCCCGTTCGGTGATCGTCGAAACCTTCATGGAAGGCGATGACCACCGGCTGCTGGTGGTCAACGGCGAATTGGTCGCCGCCACCAAGCGCACGCCGGGGCAAGTGGTCGGCGACGGCAAGTCCACCATCGCCGAGCTGGTCGACATCGTGAATTCGGACCCGCGCCGCGGCGTCGGCCATGAAAAAGTGCTGACCCGCATCGAGCTGGATGCCCAGGCCAAGATGATGATGGAGCGTCAGGAGCTGACCGCCGAATCCGTCCCGGCGGCCGGGCAGGTAGTGCCGTTGCGTTCCACCGCCAATCTTTCCACCGGCGGAACCGCCACCGATGTCACCGACATCATCCACCCGGACAACCGTGACATGGCCATCCGCGCCATCCGCGCCATCGGCCTGGATGTGGGCGGCGTGGATTTCCTGAGCAAGAACATCGCCGAGTCTTACCGTGAAATCGGCGGCGGCATCTGCGAAGTCAACGCCGCGCCCGGTTTCCGCATGCACGTGGCGCCCAGCGAGGGTACGCCGCGCGATGTGGCCGGACCGGTGATCGACATGCTGTTTCCGCCCGGTGCGCCGTCGCGCGTGCCGATCGCTGCCATCACCGGCACCAACGGCAAGACCACCACCAGCCGCATGCTGGCGCACGTCTGCAAGATGGCCGGCTACACCCCGGGCATGACCAGCACCGACGGCGTCTACATCGACGGCCAGCGCACGCTGGAAGGCGACATGACCGGTCCGGTCTCCGCGCGCATGGTGCTGTCCGATCCCAAGATCGATCTGGCCGTGCTGGAAACCGCGCGTGGCGGCCTGGTCCGTGCCGGCATGGGTGTCCGCCATGTCAACGTCGGCGCGGTGCTGAACGTGCAGGCCGACCAT